>DASULB010000132.1:0-14346 GCA_036278455.1 Chitinophagaceae bacterium
AGTTAAAAATTGGTGTAATAGATCTGGTTAGCAAAGGTCCTAATCATTCATTATGGGGCAGGATCATGCATGCTAATTTAGCCAGTATCATGCCGCAAGTCGTGTCCACCTGGTGTGAACAGGAAGGTCATGACGTAAAAATGATCTGCTATACAGGCTATGAAGATCTGGACAAGGAATTACCAAAGGATGTCAACATTGTATTTATCTGTTCCTTTTCCCAGGCCGCTATGTTGGCCTACGCGCTGAGTAACTTTTTCCGCAGCAAGGGAATAATAACCGTTTTAGGCGGGCCACACGCCCGGTGTTATCCCGATGATGCTATAAAATATTTCGATTATGTAGCGGGATTTACGAACAAATCCACCATCAACGAAATACTCGACAATTGCGCCCCTCAAAAACCGGAAGGGAAATACCTGAGTGCAAGTGGTCAGCCAGCGCAGTTACCAGGAGTGGTGGAACGATGGAAATTTATCGAACCTACGCTTAAAAAGGCTCCTTTTCTAAAAATCGTTCCCATGATCGGCAGTGTGGGATGCCCTTACACCTGTCCATTCTGCATTGATTCGACTGTTCGCTTCCAGCCTTTGGACAATGATATCATTAAAGCCGATCTGCGTTTCTTACTGACGAAATTTAAAAAACCGATGATCGTATGGCATGATCCGAATTTCGGCATCCGTTTTAACGAAAACATCGAGGCCATCGCGTCTGCCGCTCCTTTAAAGAGCTTCGATTTCATTGCCGAGAGCAGCTTATCGGTGCTGACGGAGGAGCACCTGAAGGCCATGAAGAAAAACGGGTTCAACGCCCTGCTGCCAGGGGTAGAATCCTGGTTTGCACTGGGCAATAAATCAAGGGCTTTGCACGTCGAGGGAGAGCAGAAAGTGAACCAGATAGCGGAACATGTAAATATGATGTTTCAGTATGTTCCTTATGTACAGACTAATTTTGTACTCGGCTTAGACACTGATATCGGTGCCGATCCGTTTGAACTCACCAAGCGCTTTGTGGATAAATCACCCGGAGCTTTCCCCGGTTATTCCCTGTTGACAGCCTTTGGAGAAGCAGCTCCACTTAACCTTGAATACCAGCGGGAAGGGCGGGTGCTGGCATTCCCGTTCCACTTTCTCAATAATCATTCAGCCATGAACCTCAAGCCTAAGAATTATGAGTGGGTGGATTTTTATGATAAGGTGATAGACCTGACGGAATATACCTTTTCCAGGAGAGCCCTCTACCGCCGTTTTAGAGCCACCCCAAATTTTACACCCCAATGGATGAATTTTATGAGGGCTATCTCCTCGGAAGGATATGGCCGACTGCGTTTCTATAGAAAAGTGAGGAAAAACCTGATAGAAGATCGCACATTCAGGAGCTTTTTCGAAGGTGAAACAAACCAATTGCCTGAGTTCTATAAGAACATCGTGCAAAAAGACCTCGGCATCTGGTGGAAATGGTTACCGGACGGCGCCCTGCAGCACGATCCGAATGCTTATCTTCATAAGACCCGGCAGACGATCGTAGCTTAACTTCCTGGCAGCCCGATGCATGGGCAAATTATAGCAGGGGAGATACAAGTCTTGCTACTTTTTCCAACAATTGCTTATACCAGGGACGATTATCCCAGATGCCGGCATCAATTTTTTCAGCCGTTTTCAGATCTTCAAAAACACGGCGCAGTTCAGAGGCAGTTTCGCTGTCATATACGATGGCATTCACTTCAAAGTTGAGGTCAAAGCTTCTGAAATCCATATTGGCAGTCCCTACTATGGCAATTTTCCCGTCTGCTACAAGCGTTTTGGCATGTATAAATCCCCTGCTGTACTGGTAAATTTCTACCCCGGCCCTTAGCAAATCTCCGTAATAGGACCGGGCTGCGGCATTAACGAAGGCGGAATCTGAAATGCCCGGTACAAGAAGTTTTACAGAAATGCCGCTCAATGCCGCAATTGTCAGTGCGGCCAGTAAACTTTCACCCGGAATAAAATAAGGCGTCGAAATTAATATTTCATCTATTGCCAGGTTTATGACCTGCAACAAGGAAAATAAAATAGCCGGTGTCTCAAGAATCGGGGCCTCCGGAGCAATTTGCACGACCTTATGACCAGCCGCCACTGCAAAACCTTCACGCGGAAAAAACGCTCCTCAGGTTGTAACTTTTTGTTGGCGCAAAAGTTCCAGTCACACAGAAAAAGATATTACAGATACTGTACACCAGGACCGTCAATGCGTAAGTGGGTATCACGCCAATAGAGCTTTCTCGCGTGCCGATCATCATTAATATATCTGTCGCTGACATTGATACCTCCAACGAAAGCGGTATGCCCGTCTATAACAATTATTTTCCGATGATTGCGGTAATTGATCCGGTTGGCGAAGACCGAAAAGTAAACTTTGAAAAAAGCAAATATTTTTATTTGGTTCGCCCGCATTCTCCGAACAAACTTTCTGCAGATCGTACTGCTGCCAAAGTCGTCATGTGTTCAATGCCCGGGTTATCTAACAAGGTCTTGGTATTTTGAGCCAGTTGTTGAAAACTATACTGGAAATGACTGGGTTTCGAAGATTTTCCAAATCCGATCTGGTCGGGAACAATCACGCGATATCCCTTCTTGGTCAGCGCCTCAAAGGTTGTTTTCTAGTAGGAACCGTTGAAATTCTTTCCATGAAGCAGCATAACATTTCTCCCGTTGGGAGCTGCAGGAAGCACATCCATGTAAGCCTCCCTTAAAGTCTGCTGCTGTACCGCTAAATTTAAATAAGCCACTTTATATGGGTATTTGAAACCATCCAGATTCATATCCAGTTCCCTCACCACCGACTTTTGAGCCATACAATAAAAAGGAATAAATACGACGAAAGCTAAAATAATTTTTTTCATGGTTAGCTGGCCTATTGTTAAACAACTAAACTATTTCTACATATAATTTCCTATTAAATTTACGAATCCTTTTTGTAAAATACAACCCTATTGAATTTTCTCCTCAAACAGGATTTTGAGCAAGCTTTTTCCACTTGATCCGGCAATTCACCATAGGAAAATACTGATTATTTCTTGTCGAGTTCCTTTAACAGGTCGTCCAGATCCACCGCCCGGGTGTACATCTCCAAAGAGCCATCGGGATGATGCGGCCATTGGTCGCGCGGCCGGTCCCAGTATAGTTCCACGCCGTTCCCATCCGGATCATTCATGTATAAGGCTTCGGATACGCCATGGTCTGCAGCGCCTGTTAAGGGGTAATAAGCCCGGCGAAGGCGGTCAAAAACAACAGCCAGGTCCCTGCGTGTCGGATAAACAATGGCTGTATGGTACAGGCCTACTCCGTTTACGGGTGCAGGCGGCGCATCTTTGCTGTGCCAGGTATTCAGGCCGATATGGTGATGGTAACCACCGGCGGATAGGAAGGCTGCCTGATTGCCATACAGGGTGGTCACTTCGAAACCTAAGAGGTCTCGGTAAAATTCCAATGCCCGTTCCAGATTGGAAACCTTCAAATGCACATGCCCGATCTGCGTTTGAGCGGGCAGTTTATATGTTTCTTCCTTCTTGCTTTCTATTACTTTTTCCATGATTTCTTAATTTAGATTTCTAACCTTGAACCTATTTTTGATGGCGGCCCGAACGGGCGGACTTGCAATCCGGCACATGTTTACCGGTTATATATGCCTTTCGCAACATTGAGGTCATGCAAAGATATGAAGGAGGGGAAATAGTTAGCAATGACTTGTATTAAGAAATAACATTGATCTATATCACATTATCTGCGAGCAATTATTTGTCCGCGTACACAACACAGATTTTCGCGGGTAATGCCGGGAAAGGAGGCGATCATCTGTTAAGGAACTCTTTGAAGAATGTAAGCAAAGTTTTCTATCAGCCTATGATGTTTTTCTTCTGCTATATCGCCAAAAGAAGCAATTAATCTTCTTTGGGTAATGATCGGATTATTACGTCCTGATGCAGAGACTTTTTCGAACAGCAGGTTCCGGCATTGCTTAGGATGAGCAACCGGTTATCTCGCTGTATTGATTGATACAGAGTGCAATAGGGTAGCTATACATCCGGAAGAATAACCGGCTTCTTAAAGGGCGCCGGGGGATTTTACCGCTTATATAAGAATGTTATCATCGGCATTTACCAAAATTGCCGAAAACGGGCTCTGCTGCTATGCCACTACCTTTCTGTATGAGCGGGCCGCCCATAGGAAAACAATCATCATCAACGGTGTGATGACGGCAAAAGCCTGCCAGATAGCTGCGGCATGGAAGTCACCGTTGATCAATGCACGGCCTGCTTCCACTGCATAATATACCGGGTCAATATGAGCCACCACCTGAAGCCATCCGGGTGCCAGGCTCATTGGAAGCAGAAAACCGGCTAATAGTAAAATAGGCAAGGAAATTCCTTGTAAAATAGGGGCGATGGCGTCTTCACTTCTCAACTTTAAGGCCAGTGTATAGGAAAAAGAAGCAAAGAGCGCTGTGGTCATTCCCATCAGGACCAATAATACCACGAAGCCTCCCCAGTGCACTTGCAGGCCAAAAGGGATCATGATCAGCGTCATGATCACAGCCTGGATAAGCAGGGCTGTCACATCACGCAATACAGGACCCAACAAAATAGCCAGGCGGCTGGTAGGGGTAACCCGGAAGCGTTCGATGATGCCGCTACGAATTTCATCCACCAGTCCGAAACCAACAAATAATCCACCAAAAACAGCCAGGATGCACAATAATCCGGGCATAAACATATCCAGCACATTCCCTGAAGGAAATCCAAATCCTCCCACCAGGTTCTTGAGCAGCGGGGCGAAAAAAACGAGGTACATCAAAGGAATTCCCAATGTCATCCCGACATAAGCCCTGTTGCGAAGGGCTTCCTTTATTTTGCGGACATAATACAGTTGCAAGGCGGAAAGAAAGGTCATGGTTGATCATTTTTGTTAAGTGAAGGAGTCTCAGGGGTAAGCATCCACACTTTTGCGAAGGATAAGATTTCTATGATAAAGGCCTGAAGCACCACTGGGACCGCTGAAAGCGAAGAAAGTCTGTAGTCCCCGTTATACATCGGAAATTCCCGGATGGTAAACCCAATATTCTTATAAAACTGAACGGCTTCAATCTCATCGGAAAAATAATTATCGCGAAAGTCCCTTCCTGTCACCTGCGAGACCCCTTTCAATCCTGTTTCTGCATTTTTTATGATTGCGGAACCCGGTGCAATTGCTTTGATGGCATTAAACATGATCTCATGATAGGCAATATCCGTCGTGATCCATACGCCACCGCTGGAACGCAACAAGTCTTTTATGTTTTGAGCGACCATTGTCTTTTCCGCATTATCCAGGTACATTAACAATCCTTCATTACAAATTGCCAGCGGCTGACCTTTAAAAATATCTACTGCCTTTCCCAACTGTTCTTTATCCAATGCGTTGACTGCCTGAAATTGCAGGTTTTCCTCAGAAATTCCTTCTCTCTTAGCGATCCTCCGCAAAACAGGAAATGTTATTGCAGATATCTGCTGCAGGTCAGTACCCACGTAAAGACCCTTATTTGAGGCCATTTCAAGCCCCCGGGGAGATAATCCGCAGGCGATTTCCAGAACCCTGTCCAAGCCGCTTTCTTTCAAAGCGTAGTTCACTGACCCGTACCTTGCCTCAATCGCCGGGACCGATAACATGGCCATCTCCGGGGTGTTTTCCGATCCCAACAATTTTTTGGCGGTTTCCTCCGCGTTGATGGCCCTGGCTATTTCCAGTGCATAGGGAATGCCGGATTGCGCCCGCCACCAGGCAGTGAGCCTGGCCGTAGGACTTATTTTATCATACGCTTTTGAACGTCCCGTATTCTTCATCGTCAATGATTTTTATGATCCCATTCATAAATAATGACCTTGGGGGTTTGTCGTCAGAACGCTTCCTGTAACGCATGTCCCGTTTCCCTTAAAAAGACATCATCCAGGGTAGGTTGAGAGAGCGAAATGGTTTTCAAATCAATGCTCTCGCCGTCCAGTAACCGGAGGATCCGGGGCAATACGGTTTCACCATCCCGAACCAATAAATATAAGCCGCCATTCTTATGATTAACCTCCCTGACAAAGCTCTGTTGCCTCAACAGTATGGTCGCCTTTTCCATGGCCATGCTATCCTTTCCCAATCCTAAAACCACCGTATCACCCAGGATTCGTTTCTTAAGCTCCTGTGGCGTTCCCTCCGCCACAATATTCCCCATATCCATAATGGCAATACGGTCTGAAAGTACGTCAGCTTCATCCATGTAATGAGTGGTGAGAAAAATGGTAACACCTTCCTCACGCAAGCGGCGTATTTCTTTCCACATCCGGGAGCGATTTTGCGGATCCAGCCCGGTTGTCGGCTCATCCAGGAAAAGCAAGTCCGGTGTATGAACCATACCGAGCGCCACATCCAGTCTGCGATGCTGTCCACCGGAATAAGTTTGAACCTTTCGATCGGCGATACCAGATAAATCAAACGCGTTAATGAGCGCCTCACTTCTTTGGCGGGCGGCTACTTTTCTCATACCATATAACCGGGCTTGCATAATCAGGTTCTCCCACGCGCTGGCATTGCGGTCGCTACCGCCAGCCTGGCTTACATAGCCAATTCTGGTACGCACTTTCCCAGGTTGACGCAGAAGATCATAACCGGCAATGACGGCCGCTCCGCTATCCGGCGACAAAAGGGTCGCTAACATCCGCAAGGTGGTAGTCTTGCCCGCCCCGTTAGGGCCAAGAAAACCAAATATCTCTCCACGGTTAACCCATAAATTAATACCCTTCACTGCGTCCACCACCTTCCCTCTGGAAGTGTAGCTTTTACGCAAGTCATTAACTTTCAGGATAGTCTCCACCATAGAACTCATTTTCCTCAAAGATAGACAGCGGAGAATCCAGCCTCAAGGCACAATCGGCAAAACCAGCAAAAAAGTCGGTAAATGAGGAGTTGTAAACCGGTTCCCTTTCAACTTCACTATTTGTTCTATCGGTTTAAGCGCACAGGAGGCACCAGATTGATTAACAAGTAAAATATTCACATCCCCTGAGTCTGTCGCATAGCGAGAATCAATTTTCAATCCAATTGCTTATTTTAGCGGAAATTAGCGGATGAATACCTTTTCAAACATAAAAGAACTGATTTCCACCCTTTACAGGGAGCAGCGACTCCTTACGGAAATGTTTAAAAAAAGAAAATTCCTTTCTTACAAATATGATTTCGCACTGGATCTGGTAGACAATGATGACAACAGGGTGCAATACCTTATTGAACGTTCTGTAATAAGATCAAACGGCAATTTCCTGGAAATCGATGACCAGTTCCAGCAATTTTTCGAACAGGTACTGGAAGTCAATGAAGAAATCAATATTTCTTATATCAATGAAAACATCGAAAGCGTCAGGCAGAACATTCTTTATTATTTCAATGAGCCCAACGAAACAAGAAAGTATAATTATCTCCGGTTAATCAAAAACACTTTCAGAAAAATAGGGATCATTACCCTGAGAAATGTAGTTGACCTCAAACGTAACATCGAAACCACCTTCAAAAACGAACCCAACTATAAAATCAAAAAAGTTAAACTTGAAAACCTGGATAAAAAGCGGGTTGACATCAGCCTATTGATTGAACAAACAGATAAATTAATTTCGGAGGATGAAGAGACTTTCTTCAAATCAGCATTGGATGAAGAGCTGAACAGAGTGATTACGCAGCTAAAATTGCAATTGGCAAAATGCACGCACAATCTTATTGATATTGAGAAGCAAATAATTGACTTTCTAAATCAAATTAAATATCAAAGCAATATCACCGAAAAGTTACGCCAGATAAAATACCTCAAGGATCAATTTATCCTGCAAACCAATACTGATATAGACGCCGTCCTGTCAGGAAACAATGCGGCTATTTTTGAGCCAAGGCCGTTGTACCCGCTGAAACTCTCGCTTGATTACCTTCAAACGGATGCCGAGGCCTTCGACAGTATAAAAAAAATCGCGCGCAGGATACAAACCGGTATTGGCACAAAGAGACCGCTTGCCGATATTATATCTGATGAATACCTGGAAACACAGGTGGAGGAAGATGTACAGATCAATCTGGAAGAAGTGAAAAACAGTTTCCTCGCAGCTGGGAATAATTTATTTGAGTTTGTATTGAATTATCCCTTTGCCGAGGAAGTTTCTTTTGACCGCAGGGTGACGATCTATTGCCAGCTGGTTTCCCAATATGAAGCTCTCTTTGAAATAACCGACCACTATATGCAAAGGGAAGAAATAGAATTCGCGATGGTCTACCCCAAATAACTGATAATGATGGAAGTACCGGCCCAAACCGCAGAGATTTTTGAGATACTGAGCAAAGGACAATTCATTTGCTCAAACAGCACAGATAGCAATATCCGTAAACTATATTCTATCATGGAGGAAGACCAGAACTTTGATAATTTGTGTGATTGTTTTAAAAGCATAAATTTCATTCTTGAAAAGGGAGAAGAGTATTTCTATTTCAGCAGAACAGAGCTTAAAGTGTCCCTGGAAAGAAAGATAGAAGTAGCCTTCAGGTGGATAGATATCATGGATTTTTTGAAGACCTATGACAATTCATTCAGTTCGGGTTATCGCTTCAGTCCCTCCGACATACTGGTCCGGATCAAAACAGATGCGGAACTGGAAACAAAACTGGAGGGATTAAAAAGGCATACCGGCAAGGAAAGATACCCCGACATCATTGACAGAATATTGCAAATGCTTGAAAACGATTCCTATATCGAGCTGGAAAATCAGATCTCCCATACCTATAAAGTGCTGGCATCATTCAAGTATTTGGAACAGCTTATTTTAACGATTAATATTCCCGAGGACTTAAGAAATGAGATACCTGAATAAAATAGTTTTCATTAACAGCGCCGACAGATCCATTAAGTATGCGGAAGTGAGCCTCGATGGCAATGTCCATTTTATAGGCACACAGGGGGTGGGCAAAAGTACCCTGCTCAGGGCCATTCTTTTCTTTTACAATGCAGATAAGACAAAACTCGGCATCGCCAGGGAGAAAAAGAATTTCGATGAATATTATTTCCCTTACCAGAACTCCTATATTATTTATGAGATAATGAAAGAAAGCGGCGCCTATTGTGTCTTAGCCTTCAAATCCCAGGGAAGGGTGGCTTTCCGGTTTTTCGACTCCCCGTTCGACAAAAGCTATTTCATCGATGAAGAAGGCAGGGCTTTTGAAAGCTGGGAGAAGACCAGAAACGCCTTTGGTAAGCATATCTATTATACCAAGATCATCCACAATTATGAAGAATACAGAAACATCCTTTATGGCAACAACAGGGGCTTACCGGCTGAATTCCGTAAATATGCCATAGTAGAAAGCCGTCAGTTTCAAAATATTCCCCGGACGATCCAGAACGTTTTTCTCAATACAAAACTTGATGCGGAATTTATCAAGCAAACCATCATCAATTCCCTGAATGAAGAAGAAATAAGAATTGACCTGGATACATATGCCCATAATCATCTGAAAGATTTTGAGGCAAATCTCAGCGATATCAGGAAGTGGACAGAAAAAGACAGAAACGGCGTAAACCCATTAGAAAAACAGGCAGCTGATATTTCAAAATACCATGAAGCACTCAAACACCTTGAAAAGCGAAAAATAATTGCTGCCAGACAACTGGGTTGGGCCTTAAACGACCTGTTCCTGCAACAACCAAAGGTCACCGAAAAACTTAAACAGGAAGAGGAAAAGAGAGACAAGGTGCAGTTAAAAGCTGACGACCTGGAGAGTAAATTTGATAAGAAAAAGGAAAAAATCCAGGAAGAGATCGGAAAATATAAGAGCAAGGCCGATGAAATAAAAACAAAACTCGCGGAGTACACGATCCTGAAAATAGACTATATTATAGCGCGGGTTGCTACCAAGCAGTCTCTGGAACTGGAAAGAAAAACCCTCAGGGGGGAAAGAGAGCTGCTCACTTCAAAATTTATAGCCGTTGACCAACGCTATGAAGCGTTGCTTGCCCGGCTGGACAATCAATTTGCAGAATTTCTAAACAGCAAACAAAAGGAAAAGAATGAAATTGAAAAGGAATTTCTGGAATCGAAGGGCGCCTTAAACAAACAATATGAATCGATCTATGAGGAAATCAGAAAGCAACATGAAGAAGAACTAAGCGTGGCTAAAATGCTTGTTGAAGAGAAAAAAGAGGGGTTGAATATCCTGAAGGTCAGAAGATCCGAATTAAGGCACAGGCGATTTTATGAAAAGGAGATAGCAACCTGCGAGGCGGAGATTCAAAACCTGCAATCAACCATTGGGATTTCACAGAACAAAATAGCCAGTTCGGCCGAAAGCATCAAGAATCTACAGAAGGGATGGTCACTGGAGGAAAGCGCCATCCGGGAAACGCACAAACGGGATGTTGAAAAACAGATAGACCGGCAATCCGAGGTATATTCAAAAATTGAAGCGATTAATGACAAAATCGTTAACAGCAGGGATTCTCTTTATGGCTGGCTGACTGAGCATAAACCCGGATGGGACGAAACGATCGGGAAAGTCATCGACGAAGAAAACGTTCTTTTTCAGCCGGGATTAAGTCCCGAAGTGCTCCCCGGAACGGATTTAAGTTTTTACGGCATTCAAATCGACCTAAAGGAGATAAGCAAATCCGTAAAAACCGTAGCGGATTACGAAGTGGAAAAAGAGGCTTTAGGACATAAGATTTCGGCCATAAAGAAAACGATCTCAGAATTAAGTGTTCAATCCGAGGAAAACATCAATAAGTTAAAAAAGCGCTTCCAGCCTAAAATACGGGAGTTAAAGGAAATCATCCAGACCAGCGAATACGCTCAGGAACAGGCCAAAATGAAGCTGGATGAAGCTTGTGTCCGGTCAGCAGACCTGAAGACCAGGGCGGAAGCGGAGCAGAACCAAGCCCTGGATGAAATCGATGATGCTATTGCCGGGAAAGCCGAGGAGGAAATTAATGCCGCCGCGGAAGCAAAGCGTCTTGAAGGCAATGTGAACAAACAGGTGGAAACAAAAAGAAAAGAGAAAGAAAGCAAGCTCAAAGCCAAAAGACAAGAGGTCTCAGACATGCTCGATCAGATTGACACCACCATTCAGGAAAGACAGACGATCGTTTTAAAGGGAAAATCAGATCTCAGGGCGAAACAGAAAAAGGAGCTTAAGGACCAGGGCGCCGATACCAAAAGAATAGAAGCAATCGACGTACGGATCTCAACGATCGACAGTGAATTGATCTTTATTGAAAACAACAGGGATCTCGTGGCGGAGTACAACAAAGATAAAAGGGAGCTTTTTGATAAAGCGGATGAATTCAAGAGCAGGAGAATGCTTTCGGAAAAGCAGTTAGCGACCGAACAGTTAAAATACCAACAGCAAAAAGAAAGGTTATCGTCGGAAATAGAGACCTTAAACGCGTCGGTTAATGCAACAAGCCAGGTACTCCAGGAATTTAAAAGTGACCTGACCGCCTTTGAAGGGTTTAAAAAGACGGAAGCATACAGCGCCATAGAGGAAACCATCGTCCAATTTTCTGATGACGACAAAACAGATAAAAACTGCAGGCAATTGACGGATGAACTGACGCAGGCGCACTACACCAGCATTGAAAGGTATACCAGCCTGCAGGAAGCAATTAATAAATTCACGGGTAACTTCCAGGAAAATAATATTTTCAGTTTCAAAATAAAATTCTACGATAGAGCTGAATTTCTTGAATTCGCGCTGTCCGTCAAAGAATTCATAGATGAAGATAAGATTGGTGAATATAAAAAAAGAGTGGAAGAGCGATTCGCCCATATTGTCAGCCAAATAGGAAAGGAAACCGGCAACCTGATTTCCAAGGAAGGGGAAATTCATGGTGTCATCTCTGACATTAACAAAGACTTTATGGCAAGGAATTTCGTGGGGGCCATCAAACGGATGGAATTGCGCACGGTTGAAAGCGCGAACAGGATCGTACAGCTCCTGATCTTAATAAAGAAATTCAACGACGAAAACGCCATTGAATTAGGGGCGCCTAACCTCTTCACGACCGCTGATCAGCCGCAAAAAAATGAAAAGGCCATTACCCTTCTCAAACAATTGATAAAGGAGATGGCAAATTATAAGGAAAAAGAAATAACCCTTTCCGATTCCTTTGAGCTGCAGTTCAGGATCGTTGAAAACGACAACGATACCGATTGGGTGGAAAAATTGTCAAATGTGGGCTCCGATGGGACAGATGTGCTGGTAAAGGCCATGATCAATATCATGCTGCTGAATGTATTTAAAGAAAGGGCATCCAAAAAACAGAAATCGGATTTCCGGCTCCACTGTATGATGGACGAAATAGGCAAGTTACATCCCACCAATATAAAGGGGATTTTAAAATTCGCCAATGACAGGAATATTCTGTTGATCAACAGTTCTCCGACCACCTATAATGCGACTGACTACAGGTACACGTACTTATTATCCAAGGACAATAAAAACGTCATGACCGTCAAACGATTAATCAGCAAAACATCCAAACCGGAGAACCCCAATAAAGCTTAATGAAAATCCCTCTACATATCGCAGAGAAGTTGCTGCTGCTTTCAAAGGGAGAACGCCTTGCGGCAAGTTCGGCCAGGCATCAGATAATCGAAGAACTGGTGGAAGAAGGAATACTCGAAAGGACCGGTCGTATCAAAAAGACGTTATGGCTTCCCAATAGTGAAGGAATTCACATTTATCTGCAGAACCACTATGAGATACGCGATCTTGCTTTATACATTCAGACGTATAAGAAAGGACCCTTAAGCCGGGCGGAGTTGGCCTCCGTGGCGGCGGATACAAAATTAAGCATCGTAAGGACCTTCAAAGGATTCCTGGTGAACTGTTACCAACCCACCCCGGCCACCCTTAACAAAGAACCCTTCGTCCTCCAGCCAAAGGAAGGAATGTTTCATTTCATCTATGACTACGAGCGTTTTATCCCTTCGGCAGATATTACCATTGTCGGCATTGAAAACCCTGAGAACTTCCGGTGGATTAACAGGCAGCAATACCTCTTTAGCAATATCAAACCTTTGTTTGTAAGCCGCTACCCGCAAAGCCAAAGCAAAGATTTGCTCAAATGGCTTGCGGCCATAGACAATCCCTATTTGCATTTCGGCGACTTTGACTTCGCCGGGATCGGAATCTACCAAAACGAATTTAAAAAGCGCCTGAAGAAGCGCGCGAAGTTTTATATACCGGATGGGATTGAAGCGCTGATCAGGGAATCAGGGATCAAAAAGCGTTATAACCAACAAATAATAAATTTCGACATCAATACCATTGAAGAAGAGGCAATTTTGCATTTGATAGCCCTCATTCATCAATATAAAAAAGGCTTGGATCAGGAAATACTGATCAAAGGATAACAAACATTGATTCAGCTTTCCCTTTCTCCGTGCAGCAACAGTTCCATAGCATGGTCCATGGATCCGGCAGCGGTTACCTCACCGGCATTGACAAAGAAAATCTCATCGGCGTTTTCAATGGTATTCAACCGGTGGGCAATAATAACACGGGTGGTTGTTCCGGGGAGTTTCTTCAGAATTTCCTCTAATAGTTGCTCGGTCACGGTGTCAATATTGGCGGTCGCTTCATCAAGAATCAGTATCTCCGGATCCCGCAATACGGCACGGATAAAAGCGATCAGTTGCTTCTGTCCAAGGCTGAGTGTATCCCCGCCAGACGTCACTTTTGAATCCAATCCGTCGTCAAATTTTTCGAGTAAGACACCCAGGTTCGCTTCTTCAAGCGCCTCAACCAAGTCCTCATTCGAATTGTCACGATAACGCTCATTGCCGTACAATATATTATCCTTTACCGTTCCGGTGAATAAGAAGGGGTCCTGCAAGATAAAACCAATCTTGCGACTCCGTTCGGCGGGACTGTAGGAGCGGATATCCCTTCCATCCAGAAAGACGGTTCCTTTTAGCGGATCATACAGCCGCGCGATCAGCGACGCATTGGTCGTCTTACCTCCACCCGTAGGACCGATAAAGGCATAGGTCTTTCCACGATCCAGCTTAAAGCTAACATCGCTCAATATTTCATTTTTCCCGTCATAGCTAAAATATACATGCTTAAATTCCAGCAGGGAAGAAGATACCGGGGTGGGAGAAACCGGCTCCGTCTTCATATCGGAGTCCAGGGCCAGTATATAGGAAACCCTGTCCCAGCCCGCCAATGCCACCTGAAAATTAGCCCATAATGCGGCCAATTGCCGCAGGGGATTGTAAAAGCGATTGGCATAAGACAAAAAGCTGATGAG
>DASULB010000133.1:0-30495 GCA_036278455.1 Chitinophagaceae bacterium
AGGGATATGTCATATTCGTGATGATTCATATATATTGCCCCCAGCATACCAAGAGATTTTGCCACTTCCCTTTTGTTTTTCAATTGCCGGTTCAGGATCAGGCATCTTTTGATATAACTGATCGATCTGGCAGAGTCCCCAAGGTTGTTGTAGAAAAATCCAATCTCAAAAAGACTGGTCGCCTCGGTCTGTCTATTTCCCGATCTTGTACTGATACTAAGGGCTTTCTGGAATTCTCCCAGGGCTTTAGGATAATGGGCAAAGGCCTTCGACAATCGCGCCATATCCAGGTAAATAGCTGCCAACTCACTGTCGCGGCTCATTTGTTGGGCAATCGTCAGGGCCTGTTGATAATAATCTAAGGATCTGAAATAGTGTTTCCTATATAATGATCCAAGACCGCGTAGATCCGTAATCATCCCCTTCCGGTCGCCGGCTCCTTTTGAGATGGTGAATGCTTTTTGATAATATAAATCAGCCTGAGTGGTATCGCCCATATTTGAAATACCAACGGCAATGCATCGGCACGCGGTAACCATACCTTTTTTGTAGTTGAGTTCACCGGCCATTTTCAGTGCAGCTTCTGCGTAATGTCGGCCGGAATCCTTTTGGACAGTCTTATAATATTCTCCACTCAAAACGTTGAGTATATCCACCCTGGCCTTGTCCTTTCCGGCATGGAGGTTTAAAGCAGTACGTAAAGAATCTATTTGGGCCCTTCCTTCATATTGTGCCAGGGCACAATAGGGAAAAAACAATACAAACAGCAACAGATGCATGCTCCTTTTGAGGGGATGGAAAGTGGGCAAGGAGATGCGTAATTGTAATGTTTTTGATATAGGTTTATTCATTTGGTGTAGCGCCTTCGAATCTACCGGTACTCTGTGAAAGCATCGGTTCCAATACCGGTATCTGCAAGTCATTGCGCAGGGCACTTTTTGAAAAATATTTTTTTTATCAGATTCTGTGGTTTCACGGCGGAAAAATATAGTCTGGCAACATGCGGTCGAATAAGCGATAATGGGATAAGCAGGCTGCGGGTTACAAACCCGATCGCCCCGTAAGGAGACGCTTGGACGACAAAAATGCCGGAGATCGGTCCGGCGATGCTTAAAAATCTCATGGTTTAAAAAATCTATTTATTTTCAGATGCAGTTTTCTCATAGCGGTATTAAGGAACCTCCAGTTCGATCGCGTCTTTTGGGCTGCCGAACAAGAATTGGAACCTGGTGAAGTTCCCATAAGACTATGATTAATTTTGGTTTTTCAGGAGGTATGATTTAACCGTTTCCAAAAGATGAAAACCGAACTCCAGGCCCCAAAGATAACGCATTAAAAAGAAATGGGGACGGCAAATAAGCCACCATAAAATGGAGTATAAAAGGATAAAGTACGCTGTAAGCGTTAAGCCGCGAGCGAAAGGCAAAGACCTAAAGCAGTTATCCGTTCCAAGCTATCGATCCAGGCTGTTGGACGGTTGAAAAGGAGTTGGAACCTTTCCGGTGGACTGCATAAAGTCTATGCCGGAGGTTTTCTCATCACTAATTCCATAAGGGAAAAACAAGAATTAAATATTTTCTGTCCCATCATCCGCCCAATGCCAACGCCGCAAGGAGTGGCCACTTGCGCATCCCGCGAGGTCTGGTGGGTCCTTTATCATTTTCATCCCAATCAAGTGGGGCAGATCGAAGGTATTGAATAGCCATGCGTCGCAGTCTTAGGATGAAATACACGCCGGCGATGCTACAATATCATCCGGACGACGAACAGATTAATAGTCAATTCAGCTTCCGATACTCATTAAGCGTATGGCCTACATGCTGCTTAATAAGCGGGTAGGATAATCAGGGAACTATATAACAACCGGCTTAAAATACGGCTGACCTTTACATTATATTATTCATTTAATTTATGCACCGGTCATGCGACGAATAACATTTTGAGTCCTGGTTTGTATAAGTTTAATATTGCATTATCACGTCATTCATCAAAAACTAAAAATACAAATAACATGGAAACGACCAAATCTGAAAACAACATTTTCCCAAAAGGACAACAAGGCGCTAAGGATTGGTTCACCGGAACCACCTGGGTAACGCCTTTACTCGCACAAAACAGCAACAACAATTTTTCAATTGGCAACGTCGTGTTCGAGCCACGTGCAAGAACTAACTGGCACACGCACCCGAGAGGACAAGTGCTGATCATCACGGATAGATATGGCTTCTACCAGGAAAAAGGGATGCCCGAACAGTAAAATAGTGAATCGCTCAAACAGTTTACTCCTCGGTCGGCGTGTTGTCAATCATCCGATTAATGCCTAATCTTACAAGGAAAAATAAAACTCAAACCGTAGAGCAGGCCAAAGATTTAATGACCTCACTAATATAATAGAAGACGATTCACTTTCAGGTAAATAAAATACGCCGGCATCAATAGTAATGCCATTTTTAATATTTTTAAATAAAATGTCTTTCCCCACCGTTAGATTCAACGTGAATTGCTGCGAAGACCTGGCAGAAGGAAAGAACGTGGTACCTTGACGAAAAAACCAGATCTTTTGATTTATCCTTTCATTGTTTTTCCCAACATACAAACGGTGTTCCAGGCTTAGAACCGGCCATATCCCGCCTAAAGTAGGCCCTATTCCCGCATTTAAACCAAACTGGCTGAAGTTGGCCACCCTATACGTGACGCCTGCATGTAAAAGTTCAGGACCTGAAAGCCCTGTTATAAATCTTGCTTTACTTATCCTCTCTTTTTGCGCACAGACTTTTAAATTGAGAAACAAGAATGCAATTATTACTATCGAATATTTCATTTTGATTACTGTAAGCTTAGTTTTAGTGCTATAGCTGGAAAAGAATAAAAGCCTATTCCTCCTTGTTTAATTATTTGAGCCTTATCAATTTTAAAATATGCAGAAGCCTCGATTGACCTCTTTTTGTTTCGGACAGATGCAATAAATAGAGGAACACTACTAAGTATCATAGCGCCGCCTATTGAAACTGGAATTACCGGAAATGATTTTTTAGGTCCCGAAAAATCAATACTAGATGCAGCTGAAATAGCTGTAATGGCCAGAACAGCGGTTCCACCTCCTAATAGAACCCAAGCACCTGCTTTTTGATTTTTACTTTTTTGCAGATAATCCTGATGATTTAGTGGCTGCGTCAAGTTATTCTGCTGACTAAATAAACTATCTGAAAGAAACAGCAGTACGGCACAGATAATAATTTTTTTCATAACAATTGAAATAAAAAGTGATATAGCCAATGTTAAACATAGCGGGCAACTTGTTTATTGGCGAGACAATTTCATGATTTACTTCGCCTATCCTTCCCATTGAATAGAATAACCGGAGACAACAATAGAAATTGTTTTGTTTATTTTTATAATAATTTGATATGTATAATATCTAAAAATAAAATTAATTTTATTTTCTACTAGGAGTTAAATAACAATTTAAATAACTCTCTTATATCTGATATTTTTCCCTTCTTTAAAGTACAACTTTCAAAATCCTATTTTTAATTTTTATCTTTGACTTATCAACAACTCAAAAATAATTCACTTCCCTCCCCAATCCATCATCCATTTCCCTGAAAAATCATCAGGAAAAACCCTGATTATTTTCATGATTTTCTCTATGCAGATAATGACTATCTTTAGCGGCGTTATTTATATTTTTATGATTACAGTGTACGGTCCAGGGAACCCAAAACTAAATCACTGAATTAAAGGACAACTGCAACCTGAATTCCTAAAAAAAACTGACCTTGCAACGCACACAACGTTAACGAAACTCCTAAATAACATTATTGAATCTCCATAATGGAAAGCTAACGAGGCCTAGGTTCAATAGCTAAGAAAGCGTCGGCGTGTGTCCTCCTAATAAGTAAGTGCTCTATTTTTTTGACTTGACTTTAACCTTGCCTATGAGCTTTCCGGTAGGATCATATTTTCTGAGGACCTTTCCTTTCTTGATAATATAACCAAGGAATACCCTGTTGGCGTTCAAAATATAAGTTTTATTGGCGTTCACCTGAACAACATATTCAACAATTCTTCCAGTGGAGTCGCTTATGTTAATTTCTTTTGTAGCGGGATTGTATACTTCATACCTGAGACACCCGTCTTCGTTCCTATATTCAATTTTTCCGGATGAGAAATCCGTATTTTCGTTTTGATTACCGGAAATATCAGTGGTGTTATAATTGACGGCAAGCTCTGCCTCCGCCGGCAAAGCATTGGTATTTTGGATATGGTGATTTACGCCCTGATGTTCATATTCCTCAGCCCCTAAATGGGTCTGGGCAAAAGTTGTAACGAGAGAGGTAAACAAAAGAACGAACATAATTAAAAACGTATAAATCCTCATAGCAGAACTGATTTTACCACAAACTAATAAATAGGGCAGCCTGGCTGCCACCTGAACTCGTAAACCACTATCATTTCACAGGGAACGTTTTAGAATAAAGGGCCAAGCGATTCTTTTAAGCCTCAAGGCTTTTACCGGCATAGCCGTGTATTGAACTGACTATAATCCCAATCAGAATATATCTTATTTGATTTTCAAAAGCTTCACGTGCAGTTACTTTGGTTAATGTAATAGATAAAGCGATCTATGTCACCAATGGATGGATAAACATGCAAGCCTAGATACACTGGCGGCATAGTGAAAGGCTAAGGCCATCATCGTCTCCACCGATCCAAAGGAAATTTTCTCCGACTGTTGAAATAAACAGATGATGCAAATACCGGTTGATGCTTTTATGCCGGGCCCTCTCCGGCTATTGACACCTCCCGTTGTTTAAGCGCAGATAACTGAAAGATGTCTTAAGTCCCCCGCATCCTTTTTGCGCTTTCATTCAATACGAAAAAGTTCCGGAGAAAACTTCGGACCACAATTCATATTGAGTGGACGGAGTGCCGGGGGATTGTCTTGCAGGATCGCCTCAAAACAGGCTTGAAACAATGTAGATGCTGCTGCCACGGTTTCTTTTAAAAGACGGAAGATACCTGATATAACCATAATCGTCAAGATCCCTGATGTATTTATGATAGGAAGCACTTGATGAGATTTTTGCCACACGCATAATCTCATAACTGAATGCCCGTATCGGATAAGGGTAGTCCCACTGTTTCCAATACTGGAGCAATGCTGCATAGATACCGATATGTCTTATAGTGACGCGAACATCGTCTTCAATGGCGGAGAGAAAATACGACAAAGAATCCAACTCCCTCATGATATCGCTGATTTTTTAGTTGATCGTTTACCTTTCTTTTTCCTCGTTCTTTTGATCGCCTTCGGCTTGCGTGCAGCATCTTTTTGCACGGATTCCGGTTCTTTGACCTTTGATGGTACATCTTCTTTTACCAAGGCTTCTTCAGGATTTGCCAGCCAGGACCCACCGGGATACCTGCTATCCAAATGAGATGAATTACTTCTATATATCTTCAGGGATTTGAATTGCGGATTAGCTTCCACAAAATACAGCGCAGCATCGCCGTTCTCCATATAGGCTACCGCCTGCTTATTGCCTTTATGCAATGAAGCGATCAGACGCGATTTATCCTGTTCGTTTTCCAATTCCCGGATTGGATGTTTTTCCAGCTCTCGAAGAAGATCATAGCCATAATTCTGATGGAAATACTTCAGTTTATAATTTCCATATTTATCAGTTTGCTTAAAATCTATCTGCACCCAGGCGAGATACCGTTGTCCTTCTTTATTGACAAGCTCCTTATGCACCGCCCTGCCGCACATCAGATTATAAGCTTCCTTCAATGTAAAGTTGTTCTCCCTGCCAATGTAAAAGGTTTGTTTGGAAATAGCGGGCCTGTTTTGTTGCTTTAAAAGGAAATCGTATTTATTAAAAAAATACATATCCGTTTGACTTGATTTTTTGAAGTACAAGGTGGCGACGCTTTCATCCGTCCCATAACTCGCCTTGTGATAAAGTTTAAATTCAGCGCGTTGTTGTTGCAATTTTTCTTTGAGGTCCATTTCCAGGCCTTCACCAAAACCGGTAAACTTGACCTGATCTCTGAGGTATTCAAAATTTTTCTGGTTCATGATCTTGATTTTTTAAATATTTAGAAATAATACGATTACGAATTTGACCGTTGAAGATCTGGTCGCCTTCCGGATCCGGATTGATTTTTAAAATACCGATCCTTAAAAAAACTCCGCCCTTTCTGTATTCCTTTAACCTCAATATTCATCCATTATATACAGCGGGCGGAGTGACCAGCCCCTTCACGGGATCCAGATATCCCGCAGTTCCATTGGGCTGAGGTGATAGGAGCCATATTTCTCCAATTCGGATTCGACCAGCTTATTAATGGACAGGATGAAGGCATTGTCCTTTACACCGGAATAGTTCTTTAGAAGCGTCTGAAGGATGTCCAGGAGATATCGTTTGGCATGGTGTTGTGTGGCGCAGTAGACGATCACGGCTTTTATCTTTTTTACCAGCCTATATGTTTCTTCCTCGAATGGCGCCGCGGTGTTTTCTGCTGATTGCCTGACAACGTATGTTGCCGACAGGTCAGGGAAGCCGGCCGTTTTGTGGTTATTGACTCTTTTGTCATTCCTTTTGAGCACCCACTCAGTGATATGAGAGACACTGCTTCCTCTGCGTTTCCCTGTGAACAACTTCCGGATTTGTCTCCAGGAATAATGCTTACAGCTCAGCAGATAATATCCGGTGACTAACAGGACTGCCATCGTCAGGGAGCCACCCCATGAAATGTAACTGACTATCATTTTTATTAATTTTTAGTGCAGTTGCAAATTTGGGGGGTATGGGAATTCTTTTTTCACACCGCGATACCAACACACCAAAAATAAATTTTAAGTCATTGGAAGTGATGCAAGTTGGATATTGTAAAAAGGTGCTATACATGCAATTCGCGCCTTAAAATTCACTTTCCCTATCGTTTGGTAAAAATTTAGGCGATTTTCGTCCGTAACGATCAAAATGAGCAGACGCTATCCTGAAGCGCCTGCACCGCTACGGCACATGCAAAGCAATACATATTGAAGCCTGTAATGGATTGAAAATGTAGGCTCTGAGCGGATTCGGGAAATAAAGGGAGCTTCAACAATGAGCCCTCGCCCGGGAAATGGAGTGCCCCCGGTGTCTTTCACTTAAGCGCGTTGAATGATTAGCGCGCTGCTATTGCAAAAGATCCGTGAATGATCAGGTATCAGCACTGCAAAGGACCATTTGTAGCGGCTTTCCGGTTATTTTCAGTGAGCTGCGGATGAACGATACTCCAGAGTCATCTACGGGTTGTCTACGGGTATTTGGAACCATTAGCTTATATACTGTTCCTTTCCCGGGCGCACTGGTTATGGAAACCTCTCCATCATGGGATTTTATCCGGGAATGGATGTTTTGCATTCCGCGGCCCGGTAAAAAGGAACCGTCAGTGTTAAATCCGCGACCATTGTCCTTTAGAAAAAACAGAACCCGGTCTTGATGACACCCGTATCGAATGGAAACTTTACTGGCTCCGCCATGTTCCAGCGCGTTGGAGACAAACTCCTGTATCACCCTGAAAATATCAGTACCTACATCCTTTGGAAGAATAGGGAAGGAGCCCCTCTCATCCTTTTGTAAAAACAAGCGGATCTTATCTTGGTAAACAGGTTGCCAGCAAAATTCCATCAGGGCCTGAAATAGTCCAAACTCCCCCAAGGTGGAAGGCACAAGATCGAAGCAGATATCACGCATCCCGGCAATAGCCTGTGTAAGGATGGTGTTGGTAGTGGATAATGCCCTGGTGATTTCTTTATTATTACAGACGGCTTTCAATGCACCGATGTAAAATTTTATGGCCGATAATTTCTGTCCGAGACTATCATGCATATCCTTGGCAACCCGGTAACGCTCGTTTTCCTGTGCATTGATGATGGCACGCATCACAGTATTCTCGTCATGCAATTGCACGGTGTTGTCCTTTGCTGTCAGCAGGATTTTAATTTTTCCTTTAGAAGAATCTGTTAATAATGTCGCGGACACATCCACCGGGATTTGATTGCTTGCGGCAGTCCGGAAAAACGTGTCGGCACAGGTGAACCCCGGGTTACCCTTTACATATTTTAACCATTCCATGGAAAACGCATTTCTGCCAGGCGCGCACAGATCACGAATGGACCTTCCCATGAGTTGTGTTCTGGAATACCCTAATTGATCATAAACGGAATGATTTAAATCAATGATATTGCCCTTACGATCCAATATAAATACCATGTCGGAAACAGAATGGAATATATTGGTGAAATAATCCCTTGAAATGGTTAGGTTTTTCAATTCATCCCCCAACATATGGATGCCACTTGCAATGGCATCAACATCATCCATGTTGTCAGATAAAGATAACTTCCGGCCAAAGTCTCCACCGCAATAGGCGCTTAGGACGCCGATTATCTTTTTGAAGCGTTTTTCCAAACTCTCTTGTTTATGAGGCCTAAAATTATACCGTTTTTGATCCTATGCAGATTCCTTTCAGCACAAGATATTTTTAATTCCCTGATTTATCGACTGGGCGACAGGCTACCAGTCGTGAAGTCTGTAAAAAACAGGAGCCTTACGCGTCACCAAGTATAAACACGTAATCATCAGGTAGAAATACGTAAGGCCCCAGCCTCCTGATAGGTATTAAAACGTAACTATAAATACTTATGATATTTTCTAAAAAATACGTTTTTAAGCGGATGTTTGGCATCCCGATTATTGCAACCTTGCAGCCTGTTTTAAAGCCTCCTTTATGCGAAAAGGCAATTCATTTTACGATGTGGTGGATCAGGTTGTCTCCTATGGGGTGCAAAAGGGAATATTGCATCTGTATAATGAAGATGAATCCTTTTACAAAAATACGATTGTACTCAGTGGCCATGCGACGATAAACTTCGGTTCCTGTTCATACCTGGGCCTGGAATTTGATGACCGTTTAAAGAAAATGGCAAAGGAGGCGATCGACAGTTATGGAACGCAGTTTTCAGAATCAAGGGCCTATGTATCGCTGAAGTTGTATAAGGAACTGGAATCCCTGTTGGCAGCTATCTTTGAAGCCCACGTAATTGTCACGCCTACCACAACACTCGGGCACATCGCCGCTATCCCTGTTGTAGTTGGCGATGGGGACGCTGTAATCATGGACCACCAGGTCCACAACTCCATACAAACCGCGGTCACGCTGTTAAAGCCAAGAGGCATTCATGTCGAGATACTCAGGCACAGCCGCATGGACTTGCTGGAAGAGAGAATTAAACTGCTCGGTGATAAATATGATAAGATATGGTACATGGCGGATGGAGTCTATTCGATGTTTGGTGATGGTTGTCCCGTCAGAAAAATATACGACCTGATGGAGCGATACAGGAAGTTCCATTTTTATGCGGATGATGCACACGGGATGAGTATTTATGGCAAGCATGGACGCGGATATCTGCTGGATGGGAGGCAACTGCACACCAAAATGATCATGGCCACTTCATTGAATAAGGCATTTGCCTCCGGTGGTGGCGTCTTGCTGTTTGCGGATAAGGAATTGGCAAGAAAGGTACGCGCTTGCGGCGGCCCTTTAATTACTTCGGGGCCCATGCAGCCCGCCGCCCTTGGCGCTGCCGTCGCCGCCGCTAAAATCCACCTGTCCGGCGAGATTTATGAGATGCAGGCGGAACTGGCGGAAAAAAGAAAGTTTGCCAGAAAGCTGTTGGAAGAATATGCATTACCCATCGTCTCCCGGACCAACGCAGCCGTCTTTTTTATCGGGGCAGGGCTGCCTAAAGTTGGTTACAACCTCGTGGATCGCATGCTTAAGGCCGGATACTATGTGAACCTGGGTGTTTTCCCCGCCGTACCGATGAAGCAAACCGGTATCCGATTCACGATCACACGCTTGCATAGATTCTCCCAGATCGAAGCCATGATAACGGATTTAGCGGATGCCTATCCCAAAGCCGTCCGTGAGGAAGGGAGCAGTCTGCAGGATGTCTGCGATGCCTTTAAAATACCTTGGCCGGGTAAGGTCACACCCAATAGTACCCTTGCACCGGTTGTCAATAACGGCGATGCTTTAACGCTTTGTCATTATAACAGTATCAAAGAAGTCAACAGGGCTGAATGGGACGCCTTATTCGCGGGCAAAGGATCTTTTGACTGGCAGGGACTGCAAAGTCTTGAAGCTTGTTTTACCGATAACCCGTTACCGGAAGATAACTGGTTGTTCGATTATGTTGTCATCAAGAGTTCTACAGGTGAAATTATCGTCGCTACCTTTTTAACAACGGCCCTTTGGAAAGACGATATGTTGTCACCCGGAGAGGTATCCCGGCAAGTGGAAGACAAAAGAAGAACGGATCCTTATTACCTGGTTTCAAAAGTGATCGCTACAGGTTCCCTTTTGACGGAAGGAGAACATCTCTACATTAACAGGAACGCTCGACTATGGCAGGAAGCGACACACTTGCTCCTGGAGAAGATCAATGTCCTGCAGGATCAATACCATGCCGAAAGAATTGTATTAAGGGATTTTCAGGTTGCCCATAAGAAAATAGACGACTATATGATCGGACAGGGATATTTTAGGATCGACATGCCGGATACCAACATTGTACTGGATATGAGCTGGAATGATTATTACAGCCATTTATCCAGACGTTCCAGGCAACATTACAGGGAAGATGTGCGTAAATACCAGAATGATTTCAAAGTATCCGTTATTCAGCGCCCTCCTTCAGAAGCAGAAGTGAACCATTGGTACGAGCTTTACCAGAACGTGAAAAACCACACCCTGGAGTTGAATACCTTTCCCCTTCCCCGGAAGATCTTCTCCACCTTGCTTACCGGGGAGGGGTGGGAGGTACTGCAGCTTGAATTAAAATCCGAAGGAGTAACCGACGCGGGTAAGCCCGTAGCCATGGTGGTCTGTTACCAATCGGAGATGGCCTATGTTCCCATGATCATTGGGCTGGATTATGCCCTTAACCGCCGGTACCGGATTTACCGCCAGGCACTGTACCGGCTGGTCATGCGCGCAAAGGCGTTGGGAAAGCAACGCATCCATATGGGATTCGCCGCCACCACAGAGAAAAAGAAAGTGGGTGCTACTGCGCTGAAGACCTTCGCTTATGTGCAAAATAAGGACAGCTATAACATGGAAATAATCGAGGGGCTGAACCGGGGAGAACAGCGGCCGGGTTTACCGGATTGAACCAAGCAACGCAAATGATGTTAACTAAAAGGAGCAATTGTCTTTATTAAACAGAAAAGTTAACTATGGAACCTGCAAAGCTGATGCCCTTTTCAGAATTGATCGCCGGGGAAAAACCGGTATTGGTGGATTTCTCCGCCGAATGGTGTGGACCCTGTAAAATGATGAAACCCATTTTGCATGAACTGAAATCCCTGATGGGAGATAAGGTTACCATCCTAAAGGTGGATGTGGATAAGAGCCCGGATATCGCCAGGCCATATAACATTCAAAGCGTACCTACCCTCATCCTCTTTAAAAATGACAAAATCCTCTGGCGCGGATCCGGCGTGTTACCAGCCAACAACCTGCAGCAGATCATTCAGCAACATCAGCAATGATTATACATTCCATGACCGCAGTCTGCAAAGGCGGTCTCCGTGGTCAATCACCCACAAACTAAAGATTAATGGGCTTGCCCGTGAGGGCATCTCATTAAGTGATTAGACAAAGTCCGGCCCTTGGTCCGGCGGACGCGGCACTTGCTTCGTCCCAGTTACCTGCCAGCATCTGCTCATCTGAAATAACGGGAACGGGGAACTGTCTGCCTGCCAGGGAGCCGCAGGGACTCAGAAATCATGATCTCCATACGGAGCGGCAATTCCATTACACTGTATTGTTTAGGGCCGGGAAAATGAGTCATCTTTTCCAGAATTATGCTTCGAGAAGAAGCATCTTTTGCAACGGGTCCTCGGTTAGAACAGGGTCATTGGGAACTTTGAACTGGTCCTGGATCAGATCAAATGTATCGGTAAATGCCTCATCCCACTGAAAAGCCGTCCCGGAATGTATAAAGGTATGGCCCTGGCCATCCAATTTTATTTGAGCGTGTTTATACTTGCCGTTTTGGCTGAGCCTTAGCTCAAAGTACTCTACATCTACCTGATTTCTTTCCAACTGTTCAAGCCTGTCCAAAGCCAGCCTGACCATCGAAAGGGAGGTCCCCCGATCCACTGTTTCCAATTGGAAATACAACCCGATTTTTCCTTTCATGGCTACACCATTTAAAAGTTAGAAATTATAAGACCGATCTTCTGAAAAAGACTAAGCCGGGTAAAGTGGAAAAGCTGCTCATGCTGTTATTTATGTTGCTTTTCCCAACCGCGTCCGATCATGCCTGCTATAGTATATTGAACCAAAACAGAAGGCAATTGTTCAAAAAATACCAAACAAAAAGCGGGCCGTTGAATAGCGGCTGTATGGAGGGAATGGTAAATAGTGGAGATGCCCATTTTCAGGGGACGGAAATTCTCATTTCTTTAGCAAATCATGCAGCTCTTCCTGCCCGCAACCTTCACCGGAAAACAGCTGCATGCCCCGGCCCATCCACCTGGAAGCCCGGGGCCGCGGTTTGATGATCCAGCACTTTCGTCATGGGTAATGAATGCCGGTTCCGCAGTGCCCTTCTTCCGGATAAGCGGTACAGGACCGCATCCTGTCGTTTGCCCAACATCAAACAGGGTCATCGGCGACGCTCATGAAAATTCACGTCTAAGGGTTATCCCCTTTAAAATATGGTGAGGATTGCCGGGGACGCCTCCCTGATTTAACTTCGTCCTAAACCTGAAAAGATGAGGATATGGATTTTGCAAACAGATGGGTTTCAAGAAAGAATGTCCGGGAAATGGACATGGTGGATTATCTCTCCAGTTTAGGATATGAACCCGTGAGGATCAACAGGGATGACTATTGGTACCTGTCCCCGTTGAGGGATGAAAAACAACCCTCCTTCAAGGTGAACCGCAGGATAAACGGGTGGTATGATCACGGGATCGGGAAGGGCGGCAACCTGGTCGATTTCGCCATCCTTTACAACAACTGTACGGTGGGAGAATTTTACAGGCACCTTCAGGATCATGAACGTTTTCAACGCCCCGTTTTTCTCCCGGCGTCTAAAAAAGGGCTCCGGGAAAACAAGATCCAAATCGTCCGGGCCGACAGTCTTGTTTCCAGCGCTTTAATCCGTTATCTCAGACAGAGAAGAATACCGCTTGATATCGCCCGCGATTTCTGCACCGAAGTGCGCTACGCGCTTCGCGGGAAAAACTATTATGGCATTGGATTCAAAAATGATTCAGGGGGCTATGAGATCCGTAACCTGTATTTCAAGGCGGGAAGCTCACCAAAGGACATCACCACCATCCGCAACGGGTCGGACGAAGCGATCGTTTTTGAAGGCTTTATTGATTTTTTATCCTTCAAAACCACGCACCGGGAGCTTTCGGGAAAGGAACATGATTTTGTGATCCTCAATACCCTTGCCTTTTTTGAAAAGGCAAGGCCTTTCATGGAAGGCCACAAAAGGATCCGCTTGTACCTGGACAATGACGATGCCGGCCGGCGTTGCAGCCGTCATGCGGTGTCCCTCAGCCATATGTACAGAGATGAAAGTGGTCTTTACCGGAATCATAAAGATTTCAATGACTGGCTGAGGAATTTCGGAAGGCCTAACACGAAGATCCCCGGCCAGGGAAAGCCGCCGGCGGGAGCAGGCCGCTCCTAAGGCAGCAAGCGCTTCATCGTTGAAAATGTGATATGTGAAAAAGAAGGAGAATGAAAAGGAAGGAAGACTACAAGACCAGGCGCGTCAATTTTAGGATCAGTGAAGACGAATACCAGTTCATGATGGACTGCCTGTCAAAGACCACCTGCAATAGCATCAGTGAATATACGCGTAAAATAATACTGGCCCTACCGATAACAAAAACCTGCCGGAATCAATCCCTTGATGCATTGATGGAAGAGCTGATCCGGCTGCGTAAGGAGCTGAAGCGCATCGTAGGTCAGTATACCCGGATGGCGGACCGGCTGCCTGCGCTCCAGCGGACGGAAGCATCCGGGAACTGGCTTTTTGCATTTAATATTGAAAAGGAGGCCTTGTTCAACACGGTGGACAAAATACACACCCACATTCAAAAAATCGCTGAGACATGTTTACAGTAATTCATTCGAGCCAATCGATTAGCCAGACCTTTCTCTACAATGAGAACAAAGTACAAAAGGGCGTTGCAGAGTGTATCGGCGCTGCAAATTACCTCATGGACCCGGAGAAAATGACCCCGGAAAACAAACTGAACCGCCTGCTGAACCTGGTGGCATTAAATGAAAATGTAAAACGCCATTGTATCCATATCTCCATTAATTTCAGCCCTTCAGAGCGGCTCTCCAATGCACGCATGGTGAGGATAGCAGATACCTTTATGGGCAAGCTCCGCTTCGGAGAGCAACCTTACCTGATATACCGGCATCATGACGCCGGGCACCCACACCTGCACATTGTTACCGTGAATGTCGGGCCGGACGGCAAACGGATCAGCATGTTCCATCATAACCAAAGCCTGTCTGAAACAGCATGCAAGGAAACTGAGCAGGCCTTTGGGCTGGTGAGCGCCGGGGCGCGCCACCAAAAGCAGACATCCACAGGGTTACGTGCCCAAAAGGCTTCGTACGGCAACATGCCCTCTAAAATGGCGATCGCCGGTGTCCTGGACCGGGTTGTTCCTGAATATAAATACACGAGCCTGGAGCAGTTCAACACGGTGCTGGCCGCTTACAACGTAACGGCCAGCAGGGGAGGGGAAAACTCAAAAACTTACCAGGGTGGCGGGCTGGTCTACCAAATGCTCGATGGTGAAGCCCGGAGGATGGGGGTACCCATCAAAGCGAGCGACTTTGACTGCAAACCTACTCTTAAGCTACTGGAAAAGAAATTCCAGGCAAATAAGATCAACCGGCAACACGACAGGACAAGCCTAAAAAACACTGTTGATCTCATTTTTCTGAAACAGTCTGTGGATTCGGTAGCGGCGCTCAGCAACGCTTTGGAGAAAGAAGGCATCCACATGGTTTTAAGGAAAAACACTGATGGAAGCCTGGCGGACATCACTTATGTTGACTTTCGCCGAAAATCCGTATTCAATGAAGGCGTCCTGGGCATGCCTTATCAGGCCCGGGGCATCAAAGAAAGGTGTTCCAGGCAGCTTTCTGAAGTGCAAAAAGCAATGCTGGGAGCTAACTGGCGGTTAAGGAAGAGAACGGCGCAAGATCACACGCGCTACCCGCCGTTGACCCTTGATCCCAATGACAATACCCCTCCGGCCTCTAATGGCATGAATAAAGCATTGAAAGCGGAGCTGAAATCCGGTTATTCACATTATCGCCAACAGGGGCCACCCAATATTGCCGAAAAACAAAAAGCAACAAAAAGAGGCTTCCACTTATGACAAAAGGATTCGTTCATGTTTAAAACAGGAAAGGAGATGCTATGCAAACCGGAGAGAACCAACAGGCCTTGAGGAAAATCCTGGACATGACCCGGCTGATCAGCCTCCTTGTATTGCTGCTGCATTTTTACTATTACTGCTATGGCGCTTTTGACAGGTGGCAGCTTACCAGCAGCCTTACCGATCGTTTACTGGAAAACATCGCCCTTACCGGGTTATTTTCAGGTTTTTATACGTCCAAAGGGATCGCCCTGTTTTTCTTGCTGATCTCCCTGATAGGCGCCAAAGGCAGGAAAAACGAAAAAATGCATTTTACATCAGCCTTTGGATGCATTTTCGCGGGGCTTGCCGTTTATTTTTTCAGTTATCTGTCTCTGAGGTGGAGACTAAAGCCGACATGGTCTGCTTTCCTCTATATTTTTTGGACATCGGCAGGTTATTTACTTATCCTGGCAGGAGGAACCCTGCTGTCCAGGATCATCCGGGGAAAAATGGAGGGGCAGGATATCTTTAACAAAGCCAATGAAACCTTCCCCCAGGAGGAACGGCTCCTGAAAAACGACCTTTCCGTCAACCTTCCCGCATGGTACCTCCTGAAAGGCCGGAAAAGACGCAGCTGGATCAACATTGTCAATCCCTTACGTGCTTTGCTGGTAACAGGCACGCCCGGATCAGGCAAATCTTACTATGTGATCCGCCATGTCATCACGCAGCATATTAAAAAAGGTTTTACCATGTTCGTCTATGATTTTAAATTCGACGACCTCAGTCGTATCGCATACAACACCTGGCTTCAACAGAAGGAAAAATATCCAACGCCGCCCAGGTTCTTCGTGATCAATTTTGAGGACCTGGCGCGCAGTCACCGCTGTAATCCACTGGATCATACCGCTATGGATGATATCTCCGATGCCGCAGAATCCGCCCGCACGATCCTGATGGGTCTAAACCGTGAATGGATCAAGCGCCAGGGGGATTTTTTTGTAGAATCACCCATCAATTTCCTGACCGCCGTTATCTGGTACCTGCGCAAATATAAAGATGGGGAATTTTGCACCTTGCCACACGTCATCGAGCTCATGCAGGTTGATTATGACAGGCTGTTCACGCTTCTGAGGACAGAAAAGGAAATCGAGGTACTAATCAATCCTTTTGTAAACGCCTATCTCCATAATGTAATGGAACAACTTGAAGGGCAGATAGCCGCTGCCAAAATCGCCATGGCGCGACTTTCTTCACCCAGATTATATTATGTGCTATCGGGTAATGATTTTACGCTGGATATCAACAACCCCGAAGATCCAAAGATCGTTTGTATGGGTAATACACCCCAAAAAATACAAATTTATGGAGCGGTGCTGTCGCTGTATGTAAACCGTCTGCTAAAATCGGTCAACCGGAAGGGCAAGTTGAAAAGCAGTCTGGTGTTTGATGAGTTCCCAACGATCTACATCAATAACATGGATAACCTGGTCGCCACCGCCAGAAGCAACCGCGTAGCCACCTGCCTGGGCCTTCAGGATTTCAGCCAGTTGCGCAAGGATTATGGCCGTGAGCAGGCAGATGTCATTGTCAATATCGTGGGGAACATTATATCAGGGCAGGTCATGGGCGACACTGCCAGACAACTTTCAGAACGTTTTGGGAAAATCATGCAGGACCGGGAGAGCTTTTCGGTTAACAGCACGGGAACTTCTGTCAGCCATTCCAAACACCTGGAATCTGCCATACCGCCTTCCAGGATAACCGGGCTCAGTGCCGGAGAGTTTGTAGGCATGGTGGCCGATGACCCGTCGTGTAAAATCGACCTGAAAACATTCCATTGTACAATATTGAACGATCACAGGTCACTAAAAAACGAGGAAAGCCATTACCAGGACATTCCGGTCTTCCAAAAGTTAGATGAAACAACCGTTCAGCAAAATTATCTGCGGATCAAACAAGACATACAGGACATCGTTCAATCGGAAATGGAAGGCATACTGAATGACCCCCAATTGCAGTATCTGATCATTAAAAAAAACAGGTGATTCTCTATGTGGCGAAAGATACCACTGCCATATCAGAATAGCAGCAAAGAGACTGAAAGCAAGTTCTCAGGCCTTGCCATGCATTTAAGGGTGACACGCACGGAATATTGTCGGATAGGTTATACCGCCGCCTCTATTTCAAATATTGCGCTGCTTATTCCGCTATCCCATAATATGCACAGGTTGCTTTGTAATTTTCCGGACTGGGCGGAGGAGATGATTTGCGCGCAACGGACGTTGGTATAATCACCACTTTCCAACTTATAAATGGTAAATACGTATTCTGAATATATTCCTGATCAGATTTGCCCGTTCCCCAGTCCCAAGTGCCGTCTTTCAATGCAACGATTGGATAGAGATACAGATTTGTATCCGTCGCCAGGAGAGGCTGTTCAATCACAAACCGGAATTCCACTGTGCCATTATAGAGATATCCCAACGGGCCTATCGTTCCGGAAGAATTCACCGCAACCCGGAATGAAGTAAGTCTGATGCCATGCCCGTTATTGACATATAAAAGGATGGCGCCGTCCGCATCCGCCTGCTGAATCGTATAAGGCGCATTAAGCGCCACAGCCAGGTCCAGATCGCCGGGTTCCGAAAACACGGCGGTGCCATGCCCTTGGTCGTCCGTCCATTTATCTGCCGGAATCGTAAACCATCCGGAAGAAATCACATTGGCATTGCCAGGGTCACCTTTTGGGCCACGCAGTTGAATAGCTGTTCCCCATCCCGCATCGGTCTTGGGGCCGTAAAGGGAAAAGTCGGATGCACTCCAGTAATAATCGCCCACGTTGCCGACGGACGATGCAGGTGCGGAGGTCCCGCTCAATATTTGGCTGCCATCTTTGCCGTCTTGTCCCGGATTGCCATTATCGCCTTTTGGGCCCTGCGATCCCGTAGCCCCGGTATCACCCTGATCGCCTTTCGGACCCTGCGATCCCGTAGCCCCGGTATCGCCTTGATCGCCTTTCGGACCCTGCGATCCCGTAGCCCCGGTATCGCCCTGATCGCCTTTGGTACCCTGAGGGCCTGTATTGCCCTGACTCCCTTGCGCTCCTTTCAGGCTTACAGATGTCCCCCATCCCTGGTCTGTTTTTGGACCATAGAGATTGCCGCTACTTTTATCCAGATAATAATCACCGTTTTTACCTACATCTGCAGACGGTGCGCCATTGTTGCTGTAGATGGTGCTGCCGTTGGCGCCGGGAATACCTTGTGGCCCAGGCGCGCCTTGCTCGCCTTGCGTACCAGCGGGTCCGGCAGGACCTGCAGGCCCCGTTTTACTGCATCCGGTGACTCCTAAGATGATAACAAATGTGGCCAGGTAAAGTAGTTTCATTTTCATAAATTGAGTTTAGCGATCTGGCAAATCGGCTAAAATTAATCAATTAATAAATAATTTTTATTTTAAATTAATCAATCATTCCTTCACATTCTTCCTGCTCTATACAACCATCAGATTCTTTCTATTATTTATTGAAATACTTTCCAATAGAAAACCCATGTCCCGATAGGTTTCTTTCAGATACGACAGATGATCCATTCCAACATACTCACATGTCAAAAATCATCAACATCAGGGTAGTCCCGATCAAATCCTACATCATTGCTTTTAAAATCATGGTTTCTCCTGACACAATTTGGAGGGTTTACCGGACGGATCAGATCTTAAAGGATGATAACTTTACCTTAAGTATAAGTAAGTAACTAATTATTCAAATTACAAGTTAACATAAAAATATTGGTGCAAGCGAAGAGCGACGAGCATCGTTTCGGGCTTTTTCTTTTGTGGGGCATTCTGCAGGCTTGAGGTGACAAAATACAGAATGCCCCATCTGCGGCAACGCCTGAATTAACGACCATAAAAATGAGTTATCATGAAATATTTGATGGTCATCATTACATCTTTATTTTTCACTTTGAATCTCCGCGCGCAGACAGAGAAGGTAAGTAAAACAAGGTTTGTAATCGGGCTTTCTGATCCAGAGCTGCTACATGCAGGTGTGACTTTCAGGATAGCCAACGCCAGCCAATTAGGTTTAAATGTGGGAGCAGGCCCCACTTTGGGAGGGGTATGGCCGGCGATAAGTTTGGAACACCGCCTATATGTAGGGAAAGACAATGAAAGGGTCAACCAAAAAACCTGGTTTTTCCGACAGGGCACCACATTCTTTACATCTGCCGAGTCTCCGCAGCAATTCACGTTAAATTTAACTGTAGGGAAAGATCTTCTATTTAAGAATATAAAAAACGGTATCACTATCGACGCTGGTTTATTTTATCTACCGCGAGATGAAAGGTCATCCACCGGGAGGTCATTTTTTCTTGTGCCTGCCTTGCGGTTTGAGTTCTATTTTGCCTTGTAAGTTACAGTCATAGTAATTGTATAGGCGTTATATCGGCGCACTGAAAGTGTGTTTTCAGTTTCATCTGTCTGTTATCTGAGATTCCAATTTGACATGATGAATTGAACGGCGGATATAAAACATATATTAATTAATGCAAACAGGTGTAATGGTGAAGTTCAAAGAGTTCTTAGCCAGCGGATGATCCTTATGAATTATGATCGGTCCCCAGAGGATTTATATTTTTTTTGAATGCTTGACCTTGGGGTCGGACCAGCAGAAAATTACGGCAACTCATAAATAAAGGATTTGCTCATGGTGTCAAACGACTTCTCAGATTCACAGGGATCCGCGTTTTTCCAACGGGTATCCAGCCATTCAGAGAACCGCAGGTCAAAGACTTCTTTGCTTATTTGCCTCACTTCTTCCTTGCTAAGCGGCCATAAACTTCAGTTATCATGAAATATTTGATGGTCATCATTACATTTTTATTTTTCAATTTCAATGTCTGTGCGCAGATTGAGAGGGTAAGTAAAACAAGATTTGTAATCGGACCGTCATTGCCTGAACTTTTACATGCAGGCGTGACGTACCGGATAGCCAACGCCAGCCAACTCGGTTTAAATGTGGGAGCAAGTCCCGATATTGAAGGAGTATGGCCGGCGATAAGTATAGAGCACCGTCTATATGTAGGGGAAGACCATAAAAGGTCAAATCAAAAAACCTGGTTTTTCCGGCAGGGTACTACGTTTTATCCCTCTGCCGAAACCTCGCGGAAATTCACGTTGACCCTAACCGTAGGGAAAGACATTTTATTCAATAAGAAAAACGGGATCACTATTGACGCTGGTGTATATTATTTACCGCACAGTGAAAGGTCATCCCTTATACTTGTGAAGTCACTAAATCTTTTGCCTGCTTTGCGGTTTGAGTTTTATTTTTCCCTGTAGTTACAGTCGCTGGCAATTGTATTGACGTTATGTCGGCGTCCTGAACGCGCGTTTTCAGCTTCGTCTGTCTATTGTCTGAAATTCCAATTTGACATGACGAATTGAACGGCGGATAGCATTACCCATTCCCTTTTGGCAGTAATCTCTCATCCAGGTAATTTCCACAAAAATCACCTCCCGTGCTACAGGTATGTTGCATGCCTGTAAAACAGATCAATTATTGCAAAAGGTGTAAGGGTGAAGTTCCGGGAGCTCTTAGCCAGCGGATGATTCTTATGATTACGATCTGCCCCCAGAAGGTTTGTAGTTCTTTTTTGAATTCTTGTCCTTGGGTTCGGGGCCAGCCGAAAGTTGCGCCAACTCGCGGATACAGGCTTTCATCATGGTGTCAAACGACTTTTCATATTCATAAGGATCAGCGCTTCCCCAATGGGTATACAGTCATTCGGAGAACCGAAAGTCAAAGATTTCTTTGCTTATTTGCTTGGCCTCTTCTTTGCCAAAGTAACCCTCCATTTTACCTTTGGGGTATAAGCGTCCATTTTATTTTTACAAATACAGCGCTGTTATCGCTGCGGGAAAAGTCGCCACACACCCCCATAAAATGTCTATTAATTTTTATATAATTGGTTAATTTTATAACCTTATAGTTTACCCATCCGATCAATATTTTAACCTTTTCGTGCCATGCAAAAAAAAATAAACACTTCAACCGATCAAAGCCGTAGAAAATTCCTTAAAACAAGCGCCTTAGGCGGAATTGCGGTAACGGCACTCTCTACGATGGCATTTGCAAAAAAGACTGTTTTGGATTTTGACGCTGTGGCCGTCCTGCCAGCGGGATTGGATGAGATTACGATTTAAGATCTCAAAGAGGGTTATCAATCGGGCAAACGGACCGTAAGGTCGGTGACGGAACAATATATTTCCCGCATCAAAGAAATTGACAAAGAAGGTCCGCTGCTGAACAGTGTGATTGAACTGAACCCCGATGCCCTCAGAATTGCAGACGAGCTCGACAAAGAATTGAGATCAAAGAAAGTACGGGGCCCGCTGCATGGGGTTCCCATACTGATCAAAGACAACATCGATACGGCCGATGGTATGCAAACCACGGCGGGGTCATTGGCGTTGCTTGGATCAAAACCTGGCAGGGATTCTTTCGTAGTAAAAAATCTTCGGGCGGCCGGTGCGGTTATTCTCGGCAAAACAAATCTGAGTGAATGGGCCAATATGCGGTCCACGCACTCCACGAGCGGCTGGAGCGGTCGTGGCGGCCTTACAAAAAATCCATACGCCTTAGACAGGAACCCCTCTGGGTCAAGTTCAGGTTCGGGAGCAGCGACGAGTGCCAATCTCTGTACCCTGGCGATTGGTACTGAGACGGATGGCTCTGTGGTTAGCCCCTCTTCACTCAACGGGATCGTGGGTATTAAACCTACTGTCGGCCTGGTCAGCCGCTCAGGAATTATCCCTATTTCGCACTCGCAGGATACGGCCGGTCCAATGGCCCGGACAGTGCGTGACGCTGCCATTTTACTCGGTGTGATGCAGGGAATGGATCCTGAAGATGAAGCAACAAAGGCCAAGGATAGAAAAGCTTTTACAGATTATACGCAATTTCTGGATGTAAATGGGTTGAAGGGCGCCAGGATCGGTGTGCTCCGCCAATATTTTGGTTCCCTTCCACAGGTTGATGCGGTCATTAACAAGGCACTGGATGTCTTGATAAAGCAGGGAGCAAAACTCATTGACCCCATCGCCATCGACGCCGTTGGAAAACTCGGCAACAATGAGGAAATCGTCCTGACCTACGAGCTAAAGAGTGATATGAAAGCATACCTCGGAAGACGCGGCCCCGGAACCGTCATGCGTTCGCTCAAGGACCTGATCGCATTTAACATTCGCCACGCAGCCGAAGAGATGCCATTCTTTAAACAGGAATTGTTTTTACAGGCGGAGAAAAGGGGACCGCTCACCGATAAGATATACCTTGACGCGCTGAAGACCAATCACCGGCTGACCAGAGAGGAGGGTATTGACGCCGTGATGGAAAAATACAGGCTGGATGCCATCGTTTCTCCTACGGACAGCCCCGCCTGGATGACAGACCTGATTGACGGAGACCATTATCTCGGCGGCAGTGCACAACTACCGGCCATAGCGGGTTATCCACATATTACCGTTCCGGCAGGGTTTGTATTTGGCCTGCCAATCGGTATATCATTTTTCGGGAAAGCGTGGAGCGAGCCTGTTCTTTTGAAGATCGCCTACGGATTTGAGCAGGCTACAAAGGCGCGCAAACCTCCCAGGTTCCTGTCTACCGCTGATTTGGGTATTTGAAAGACATGGTGGCCTTCATGACTTTATCTCGCCAGGCGGTCCGGTTGCCAAACAGTTTATGGGCCGTTTTGAAATCCATCACCTTGTGGGTTCTGACAAACGGCTGGTCAGACGGGCTTCCCGCTTTTTATGGCCTGCCATAAGACTCAAAGCATAAAAAATACTCCGAACAAAACTAACCAGCCAGGATAACACCGGGCTTCGCTGCGGGTAATACGATTCATTTTTCCACAACTGTTTTTTAGTTTGAGAACTGAAAATACGTACCCATAATATACACCCGCGAAAGTCTTTCCCTTTTTTAATGATTTATACATGAATAAAAATAAATTCGATGCAAAAGAAAATATTCAAAAAATAAAATTTGGATAAGTATAAAAATTATTATAAACTTGTATTCCCAAACGTGCTTATGTGTCTTTTGTCTTTGGGGCTATCTTTTGCACAGACAAATTGAGAACCACCACGAAAACCCTAACGATAAGTAAGCAGAAAAAAAAGACGAGCAAGTATAAATAGTTTTGACAAGGATCATTCTACATTGATTTGTAGAAAATGCAATCGTTTGCGATTCCCACCCTCAAAGAAAGGTACATTTAACCTCGGCGTGACTCCATTCTCTTCAACCGGCAAAGCCGGACTACAGCCATAGTGGGATAATTTTTCAGCATTAGATCAGACTTAAAGGGTAAAAGGTAATTATTAACGGCAAAGGGCAGTAATCAGGTGAATTTTCACCCCTGCATTGCAATCGTTTGCGAACGGTTCAGGGAAGAAACGTCTTTTGCACACCAAAAATTGATTCAGCACTCCTGTGGCCTACATGAACACAAATCGTACAGAAATAATTTTCAATATCCAAAAAACGTTACCTATGCATCATTCTTACATCCGCATTCCGGTAAAAAAGTATGGGAAATTTTGCTTAACGCTGTTCGCGCTGTTCTTTTATCTTTCGGCTTCCTCCCAGGGGCTTAAGGTTCATGGAAAGGTAAGTTCATCGGGGAATCAGCCACTGGTAGGGGTAACGGTACAACTGAAAGGCACTACAACCGGAGCCATAACAGATAAAAAGGGTGACTACACCATTACAGCGGCCATCGGGGACAGCCTTATATTCCGCTATATCGGTTATCAGCCGCAACATGTAGCGGTTAAAAACGCACAACCCCTAAACATTCAGTTAGAGCCTTCGTCTAGTGAGCTTAACCAACTGGTGGTCATCGGATACGGAACACAAAAAAAGGTGGATGTGGTCGGCGCAGTATCGTCTGTAAAAGTGGATCAAAGGCTCGCCAGCCGTTCGGTGCAAAACGTATCTTCGGCCCTGGAAGGCCTTGCACCCGGGCTTTCTGTTACCCAATCTTCGGGAATGGCGGGCAATAACCAGGCGAGCCTGCTCATCCGTGGCCTTGGAACGGTGAACAACAGCAGCCCGCTCATCGTCGTTGACGGCATGCCGGATGTGGACATCAATCGTCTGGACATGAATGACATCTCGAGCATTTCCGTATTAAAAGACGCTACTGCAGCGGCGGTTTACGGTTCCCGGGCGGCGAACGGTGTCATCCTGATCACCACTAAATCGGGAAAAGGAAAAAAGACAACCATCAACTTCACCGGATCCTACGCGGTGGAGGCGCCCGTCAAGTCCTATCAGTTTCTGTCAAATTATCCCCGCGCTTTGACCGTTGAACAACGCATGGCTGCGGTCAATACGCTTCCTTCCAATCAAACATTTAAAAACGGCACCATCGACCAGTGGATGGCGTTGGGGATGATCGATCCCCTGCAATATCCCAACACCGACTGGTGGAACATCATCATGCAAAACGGTGCGCTGCAAAACTATAACCTCTCCGCCTCGGGGAGTGGCGATAAATCAAACTTCTATGTGTCGATCGGCACCAAGGATGAAGACGGCTTGCAGATCAACAACGAGTACAAGCAATACAATGCGCGCATCAATTATGGCTACAAGGTAAGCGATCACATGAACGCGGGAGTTAAGATATACGGCGATTGGTCCAACTACCGTTACGCACTGGCACAGGGCTTCACCGATAAGAGCTCCACCAATACCGCCGGCTTCGACATGCAATATGCCATCGCGGGTATTACGCCATACGATCCCGTCTCGGGATATTTCGGTGGCGTGATGGCCTATAATGAATCGCCCCAGGCATACAATCCTTATACCCTTTATATCAACAACCTCAACAGAATAAACCGCCAGGAGGTGAACAGCAATATATTCTGGGACTGGACACCCGTCAAGGGATTGACGGCGCGTATTGATTACGCCTTGAATTATTATAATCAGTTCAGGTGGAATGCAAACATGCCCAACCAGTCCTATAATTTCCAGACCAAATCCCTCGGCAGCCGGGTGTATGTAGGAGACAACGCGGGCATCGCCAATTATACCAATACAGGTTATAAAACCATGTGGAACGCGCAATTGAACTATCATACCACGATCGCAGAAAATCATGAAGTGAGCGCGATGTTCGTATACAGTGAAGAGTACTGGTATGACCGTTATCAGGCAAGTTCCAGAAATGACCGGCTTTATCCCACCCTTCATGAAATTGACGCGGCACTCACCGATATCCAATCCACAGGCGGCAACTCCAGTACCGAAGGGTTGCGTTCCTATATCGGCCGCATCAACTATACCGCATTCAACAAATATCTTTTCGAAGGCAATTTCCGGTATGACGGATCTTCAAAATTTCTTCCCGGCAGCCAGTATGGTTTCTTCCCGTCAGTAGCGGTCGGGTGGCGCTTCACCGAAGAAAATTTCCTGAAAAGTTTGACCAACCGTTTTTTAAGCAGCGGCAAACTGCGGGTCTCTTACGGCAGCCTGGGTAATAACAGCGGCGTGGACAGGTATGAACAGCAGGGGACGTTGGCTGCTGACAATTACATGATCGGCGGTGAAATTGAAAAAGGATTTGTCAACAGCAAAATGGTCAACAAAAACCTTTCCTGGGAGGTTACCACCATATTGGATGTGGGCCTGGACCTGGGTTTTTTCAACAACCGGCTGACCGCTTCATTTGATTATTATAACCGGCTCACCACCGGTATGCTTCGTCCCTCCGACATGTCCATCCTGCTTACCGGTGCTTATGACGCACCCCGCACGAACATAGGCAACCTTCGGAACCGGGGCGTTGAGGGGGACTTTAACTGGAGAGACAAGATAGGGCAGGTGCAATATAACATCAGCCTGAACGCCTCCTATAATGCGACCGTGCTTGAAAAGTGGAATGAATACCTGGGAAGGGGCACCACATTCCTGGGCATGCCTTATCATTTCGTCTATTCTTACGAGGATGTGGGGATCGCGCAGACGTGGCAGGATGTCTACAGCGCCACACCACAGGGGGCTTCGCCGGGGGATGTGCTCCGAAAGGATCTGAACGGTGACGGCCTCATCGATGGAAATGACAGGAGGGCGTATCCACACCGCCAGGAAGACATGCCCACCACTTTCTTTGCCCTGAATACCAATTTCTCATGGAAGGGGATTGACCTGGGGTTCATGTTCCAGGGGTCTGCCGGCCGTTGGGGATATTGGCTGAATGATTACAACAAGGTAAGCTTTAGCCTGCAACGTTATGCTTCCAACATATGGCAATGGGAAGATACCTGGAGTGGCGGGAACAGGGAAGCCACGTTCCCCCGCCTGGGCGGACATAATGATCAGGAACAGACCTCCTTCTGGCTTTACAGCATGCGTTATGTCAGGCTGAAGAACGTCCAGCTTGGTTATGAATTGCCACATCAGTGGATACGCAGGATCGGCCTCAGCAGTTTCCGTCTTTACGGATCCGCGGAGAATCTGATCACCCTGACCCCATGGCCGGGGCTGGATCCTGAAATCCAGGGCGATCCTAATGGCATGTATCCGATGGTGAAATCCTATTCCATTGGCATTAATGTAACGCTTTAAAACACCGCCGTTATGAGAAAAGCAATTTCAAAGGGACTCTATATCATCACACTGGGAAGCCTCCTGCTCTTTACAAATGCATGCAGGAAAAATCTGCTGAACAGGCAGCCTACCACTGAATTGGCGGCCTCATCTTTTTGGAAATCAGAAAGTGATGCTATGGACGCACTGATGGGTGCCTATTCGGCCGTAAGGGGCTGTTTTGACCGCGATTACTATTTTGACGGCCAGGGCGAATACGTCAGGGACCGCAGCGGGTCCAACAGCACCCAAAGCAGCAGTTTGATCCATGGCGCGGCTTACCATGATGCCAGTTATAACCCCAGCGGTTACGGAGACAATTTTGATAATTATTTTAAGTACCTCTACGGGGCGGTCAATCGATGCAATTATGTGATCGAGAATGTAACAAAGATGCTGGCCACCGCCAAGCCTTCCTCTGACACCAGTCTTGAGGCTATTATCGGAGAGGCACGCCTGCTTCGGGGAATGGTCTATTTCCGGCTCATTTCCATGTGGGGCGATGTGCCCTACATCGGCCACGTCATCACCGATAACTCCCAGGTCTCGGATCTTTCCAGAATGCCCATCGAGCAGGTAAAAGATTCCATCTTAGCGGACTTCAACTACGCCTATGACAAGTTGCCCGTTACAAGGCCTGCGGCCGGACGCGCCGACAAACCCGCGGCGCTTTCCTTCCGGGGCAAGCTGGAGCTCTATTGGGCCTGCTGGAATCACTTCGGCTGGCCGGAACTCGATACCTTCAAGCCGAGATCAGGCGCGGCTGATTCTGCTTACCGGGCAGCGGCGGCCGATTTCAGACAGGTGATCAATGGTTATGGGCTGGGGCTTTTCCGTGGCGGTGAACCCGGTGACATTGACTCCCTCGGCAAGGCCGCTGTCCTGCCAAATTATTATTACCTGTTTACGCCCATCGCCAACGGTGACCCTTCCATTATCATGGCCTTTACCCATGGAGGCACGGGTACCGGCCAGGGAGAAGAGCTGATGCGGGATTTTTCAGGCCGTAATTTCGAGGGTTCCCAGTGCTGGATCTCGCCGCGTTACGAGATCGCCGACAGGTACCAGTCCACCATCACCGGCGATTTCTGCACTCCGCTGGTCCCAATGGACCCTAACACCCCCGGAGCGAGAACAGCGCCGAATTCGGCTATTAATCCCAGAAGTTATGACCACCGTGATTACCGCATGAAATCCTCCATCATGTGGGATTACGAGGAAGCCATGGGCATGATTTCCCTGAAGCAGACCGACTGGGTACCGTTTATTTATAAAACATGGAACCAGCCCATCACCATCGACGGCAAACAGTACATCACCTATAATACCGATGGGTGCAATTCAGGGTATGTATTTCGCAAATTTGTTCGCAACTATGGGACAAGGCCGCAGCGATGGCGATTATGCTTGGCCTGTGATGCGCCTGGCGGATGTTTACCTCATGTACGCCGAAGCCACCAATGCCGTCATGGGTCCGCAACCCGATGCCATCGAACTGGTCAATAAGATCCGGCATACCGGAAACCTGCCGCCTTTACAGGCTGATAAAACCGCTGATCCGGCAGCTTTCTTCGCAGCCATTGAGCAGGAACGAATCATTGAGTTGTTTGGAGAAGGCCAACGTTCCTTTGACATCCGCCGGTGGCGACAGCTGGCACAGATATGGGGACCTCCCGGCGGAGATGGCAAATGGCGCATCGACACTCATGGCGCCAACCAGCAGCGTTATTTTCACAATACCTCCCAAAGGGAATATGCACAGTGCTACATCTTTAAAATCCCCCAGAGCGAACGTGACCGTAACCCAAACCTTACGCAGAACAATCCATGGCGCTAACCGGTGAATCTTCTGCTGACCTGATCTTAAAACCAGTAAACAAAGAAACGATGAAAAGAACTATCAAAATAACCTTTTTCGTGGTGTTGGCAACTCTTGCATGGGCGGGCTGCAGCAAACGTTACCCCATAGATGGCGACGGCCTGCTGATCACCACCCGGACGGAATGTTACGTCAGTAATTTTGATCTGTTGGGATCTGATTTCATCAGTGTTGTGAACGGCAGCCCCGTGATCGATACCACGGCCCTGACAGTTCACGCAGAGGTCTTTTTTGGTACGGACCTTCACAATTTATATCCGCAGTTCAGCCTCGCGCAGGATTGCAAACTGGACCCAAAGATCACAGGGGCGGTAGACTTCTCCGATACCACCCATCCCAGACAGTATAGCGTTATTTCAGGCAACCGTAAGATAAAAAAAACTTACACGATATACATCTCCGTTCAACAGCCATAATTTTTTCACGATGTTAAAACATGAAATTGTGATGAGACCTAAATACCTTTATAACGCATGCCTGTTGTTATCGCTGTTTTTGGTGATCGCGGGGTGTAATGATGACCGGTTTTCAGCGACGCCAAAACCGGAGTTTACGGTGCCTGACCCCAAACAGGTGCTGCAGGATGATTGTATCAAACGATCCCTGGGTCCGAACATCGTGGGCCAGGATATTGAATTTGCCTACGCCATGGCCATCCTTCCGGATAAGGGCAAGATTGCTTCTGCAACGGTGGAAGCCTCCATTGCCGGCGGCCAGGGGACCTTCCTGGAAAACAAATCCTATTATACCGATGGCAGCGGCAACGATATCGGCATTCCTATAGGGGATGCTTCCGTCAATAAAGGGGCTACTACGGAAGTCGCTTTTACGGTGGATACTTCCGCAGCCACCCTGCGGTATTATTATGTCATCCCTGAAGCGGCCCGCGGCAAGTCAGTTAATTTTACCTTTACCGCAAAAAGCAGTGACGGAGAAACCGTATCACGTAAAATGGGGCCTTACACCATCGCCAAAATGGACATCGCGCGTAACCTTATGGTCAAAGACAGTGGCGCCTGCTATATTTCCGTCGCCGATACGGCAGTGTATGATTCGGCAGCGGCCGTCGCCCACGCCGCCAACATCGACCTGGTATACCTTTACCGGTCCCTCCCGAATGTGAATTTTAACCACGCGCTTGTTTCTCCTGCCGCGGATCCGAAGTATCTTCCCGGCATCAGCCTTCCGAACGGGGTAAAAAATGACACCAGGGTAAGAAGGACGGAAGACCTGCAGGATTATGATCTGGCCCACCTGCAATATGGGATCTATATTGACGACGTAGATTTTGAGCGGATTGATCTTTCAGGCGCTCCTGACTATACCATCAACCTGAAAGCCGAATCAGGTCTCTGGGTAGAAACCGCCGATGGCAAATACAAGGCCTATATTTATATTAACTCAGTGGACAACACCAATAAAAGCGCTGTCATCAGCATGAAGCGCTATCAACTTAAATAGGCTGCATT
>DASULB010000134.1:0-10078 GCA_036278455.1 Chitinophagaceae bacterium
AAAAGAAACGCCAAAGAAAGAAACTTCGAAAAAAGAAACTGCAACGAAAGATGCGTCCAAAAAGAAGCCTGCCGCGAAAAAGAAGTCTTCTGCTAAAAAGGAAGGATAGGTTTCAGGTACCTCCAGAATCAAGGCACGGGAAGCAAACATGGCCACCGGCGGAAAACGTCCTGTGCAGGCCGTTTTGTCCAGCCCTGTAAGGGCGTTCTACTTAGATGATTTCGCCTGGTTTATTCCATCCGGGATCCATCCCGGGTGGCGGAACCGCTGCCCACGGGAAACTTACCTCTTTTCCAATATCATCGCACTGGCACCCCCCCCGCCGTTACAGATGCCGGCGATCCCGTAGCGCGCCTGGTAGGTCGCTAAAATATTGGAAAGTGTAACGATGATACGGGTGCCGCTGCATCCCAGGGGATGTCCCAGGGCCACCGCCCCACCCCACACATTGACTTTATCCGCCGACAATCCAAGATTTCTCTCATTGACCATGGCCACGCAACTGAAAGCTTCGTTGATCTCCGCGTATGCCATATCGGTTATTTTGAGCCCCGCTTTCACCAGGGCCCGGTCCATGGCAAGGGTAGGCGTCGTGGTGAACCATTCGGGATCCTGGGAGGCATCTGCAAAAGAAACGATCCTCGCCAGGGGTGTCAGTCCCAATTCCTTTACCTTTTCCCCACTGACCAGCACGACCGCCGCAGCGCCGTCGTTGATCTTGGAGGCATTGGCTGCGGTGATGGTCCCATCCTTCTGAAAGGCGGCCCTGAGTTTGGGTATCTTATCAAAATCCACTTTCCCATACTCCTCATCCTCCTCGATCACCGTAGTCACCTTCCCCTCGATGGTCACCGGCGTGATCTCCTTCTGAAAATAGCCTTTTTCATATGCCCGCGCCACCCGGCGGTAACTTTCCGCGGCAAAAGCATCCTGATCTTCCCGGCTCAGCTTATATTGCGCCGCGCACAACTCAGCGGCATTGCCCATATGGAAACCCTGATAGGGGTCCCATAACCCATCCCGGATGATGCCATCGGTAACCTCTCCATGCCCCAGGCGGTATCCCTTGCGCGCCTTACCCAGGTAATAAGGCGTGCCGCTCATGCTCTCCATGCCACCGGCCACTACGATGTCGTTATCACCCAAAAGGATGCTCTGCGCTCCCAGCATGATGGCTTTCATGCCGCTGGCGCATACCTTGTTGACCGTCGTGCAGGGCACATTGGTGGGGATGCCCGCATAAATGCTGGACTGATTGGCCGGCGCCTGGCCTTCGCCTGCGCTGAGCACATTTCCCATATACACCTCCTGCACGTCCGACGGGGCAATTCCGGACCTGTCTAAGGCGCCTTTAATGGCGACGGCGCCCAGCCGGGTGGCAGGAACGGCGGAGAGTTCGCCATTCAGGCTTCCGATGGGGGTGCGGACGGCAGCGACTATAAAAACTTCTTTCATAAAAAAGTATTGGATGCGTCAGCGGAAGTATTCGGTTTCTGTTTCAGGAACTGATGTCCGTCAAAGAACTCCGTATGGCAAATGTACAGGTATTCACAAGACCGGCAAAATAGGGTCCGGCCAGACCTTTATGTTTTTTTGGAGGGTCGGGGGATCAGTTAATCATGCACGGGCCGTTGGTCGTCGTACAGTCCCGATTCGCCAGATCAACAATCGCGGTGATGCAGGTATTCTTCCTATGGATATAACTGGCACCGGCCTCCAGGACCAGGTCACCCGTTCCATTCAGGTGAACGCTTCCCACGCACAGGGTGTTCACCTTTGCTGCGCGGATCAGGTAATGCAGTGCATCATCCATCGAGGAGAACTTTATGTTCCGGGCTCCTGATACACGGTGCATCACCGAGGAAAATGCCCGGGCAGAGGTGGCCAGCCTGATCTGGTCTTTGGACAAATAAACATCCCTTGGCAAGGCCAGCGAGGGATATAGTTTATTGGCGCTGTCGATCCTGACAATAAACTGATCGCACTGATAAGCGACGGCCCAGTCAATATGCACCTTGAAACAAATCTCAAAGGAAATCCCGTCATTCCACGGCTGCATCCCTGAGTGAACCGGCGTAATATGGTCTTCAAAGAATTTTTCGGACAGGTGGCTCTTCTCCAAAAGCAACGCCTTCCAGATCTCCTGATATTTCCGGCAAATGGGCGAAGTGTCTACCGAATCAATAGGATACTGATGAAGATATGCATAAGGTTTCTGCTGGATGCAGGTCACTTGGCGGTCTTCCGGCTGTATGTGTTCGGGTTTGATCTTATGGCACGTGGAAAACACTTCCCAGGCGACCAGCAATAAAAAAGCTTTTTTTATCATTTTTCCTGGTTTTCCCGTCGATTAACTTTACCGCTACCAGAAGCGTAGCGGCGGATGGGCGGCATACCGGACGTCCGACCGGAAAACGTTTAGATCGGGGACCGGCAGCCATGAAACGGATGCTCCGGGGATTTCTCCCTGTAAAAAGACAAAAAAGAACCCCCGAATGCTGCATGGTGGAAAAAATATCAGGGGCCGGTTTCCAAATTAATCACCCACCGGGATTATATTTGTCGTATATTGAATTTCCTATATTGGAGATTAATCTACAATTTCGCGGACAAAAGCAAGGACCGGCTCCATGATCTCAACTGATACGATACAACAAATCCAGGCGCACATCGATATTGTGGATATCGTGGGTTCCTTCGTCAAATTAAAGCGACGGGGCGCCAACTTTCTGGGGCTGTGCCCTTTCCACAATGAGCGGACGCCTTCCTTTACGGTCTCCCCCACCAAAGAAATATACAAATGCTTTGGTTGCGGGCGCAGTGGCAACGCCATCGGCTTTCTGATGGAGCATGAAAAGTATTCTTTCGTAGAGGCGCTGCGCTGGCTGGCCCAGAAATACGGGATCGAAATAGAGGAAACTGAAGCCAGCCCCGAAGTGGTCGCCCAACGCCAACTGGCCGAAAGCCTGCACATCATCAATCAATACGCCCAGCAATATTTCTCCGACACGCTGCTTGGTACCGAGGAGGGGCAGGATATCGGACTAAGCTATTTTAAGGAACGTGGCTTCACTGAGGATACGATCAAAAAATTCCAGCTGGGTTACTGCCTGGACACCCCCGACGCTTTCTCCGCCACTGCCCTGAAAAAGGGCTACAACGCAGAATACCTGCAAAAGGCGGGGTTGACGGTCATGCGCGGTGAAAGACCGATGGATAATTACAGGGGCCGGGTGATCTTTCCCATTCATAACCAAAGCGGCAAAGTACTGGGGTTCGGGGCCCGCATCCTCAGGAAAAACGACAAGGCACCCAAGTACATCAACACTCCGGAAAATGAGATCTATGTAAAGCGCAAACTCCTGTATGGCACTTACTTTGCCCGTCACGCCATCGATAAAGAGGATGAATGCCTGCTGGTGGAAGGCTATACCGACGTCGTTTCGCTGCACCAGGCCGGTTTGGAAAATACGGTGGCCTCCAGCGGCACCTCCCTTACCCAGGACCAGCTCCGGCTGATCAGGAAATACACCAACAACCTGACCATCCTCTATGATGGCGATTCTGCGGGTGTCAAGGCGGCGCTCAGGGGACTGGACCTGGCGTTGGAGGAAAGCCTGAACGTGCAACTGGTATTGCTTCCCGAGCAGGAGGATCCCGACAGTTATGTCCGGAAAATGGGCAGGGACGCCTTCCGGCAATTTATCCGCGACAACAAAAAAGACTTTATCCTCTTCAAATTGCAGCTGTCACTGGGGGATGTAAAAAATGATCCCGCCAAAAAGTCGGCACTCGTCAACGACATGGCAGAAACCCTGGCGCGCATTAACAAAGCCGAGGACTTCACCCGGCAACAGGACTATATCCGGGAATGCAGCCGGATGCTCCAGATTGATGAACAGGGGCTCACCACGCTTGTTAATACATACATCCGCCGGCAACTGGAGAAAAAATCCCATGTGGCCGCCAAGGAGGTGCACCAGATCGAGGAGGCGGAAAACGCCTCCCGGCAGGCCGTTCAGGATGACGCCATCGAAATGTTGCTGGACAGGGAGTTGCAGGAAAAAAACCTGGTTCGGGTGCTGCTGGAGTTTGGCAGCCGGAACTGGGATGAGGAGACCAGCATCGCGGACTACATCTTTCATTCTCCTGTCAATTTCAACCTCATCCGCAATGATACCATCAAAAGCATCCTGGCGGAATATAAAAAACTGTCCGATGAGGGAAATCCTCCCGATGAAAAATTCTTCGTGTATAACCCGGACCATGAGATCAGCCAACTTACCGTGAACGCGCTGTATACCGCTTACGAGGTCAGTGAAAACTGGCTGGAGAGTTACAAGATCACGGTGCCGAGCCAGCAACAGGTCTTCAAACAGGACGCCGACTCGGTGATCAATTACCTGCTGCAAAAAATGATATTGCGCCTCATCAACGAGAACCTCGATGCCCTGAAGGAACTGACGGACCCCGAGCAGCAGGATAAGCTCATGAAGGTGAATAATCAGCTGATCGATCACAAAAGAGAGATCTTTGCCAGAACAGGAACGGTTATCCGCAAATAACCTGTAAAAACAGTTTAATCACCGGCTAACCTTTTTCGGACAAATCATGAGACGGCCCGATGTTTGTCCTGCTATCCCCCTTCTCCCTTTCAACAGGGCCGATGATCAAAATCTGCCCATTGCTTAGGCCCCCGTCAATCCCATGCTGATTTAATGGCAATTTAATGGCGGGCACCTGTAAAGAGGGCGTTAAACCGCTGCGAATACTGCCCGGACGGGAACTTTGGGGACACCGGAGAAAATGACGGAAGGGGCGCCCGCGCGCGTAACAAAATGATGATAATTCCGTTAAAACTATCCAAATTGGTATATTTGTCGCTGTATAACTTTGAAAAGTGGTGATAACATGATCGTTTCAACCAACTCAAATGCATATGTACTATAGAAAAGCCATATTGTTGATTACAAGCCTGTTGCTATCATTTACCCTTTGGGCGCAGGACACGGATACTACCATCATTCCACAACCACAAAAGGTTGATACCAACATGGTCAGCGAGATCAACCGGCTGCAGATCAAATATAAAGATACTTCCCTGCAAAAACTACTCAAACAGATCAAGCAGGTCACCGATAACCAACGTCAGAATTCCACCGCCATCCACGGCCTGCTCCAGGGAAAGGAAGTGGACAATATGACCAAGTACAAGCTGCTTAAAAGCAACCTGATCAGTGCCACACAAACCTATTACCTGCTGAATAAAAAGATTCTTGATCTGAAATCCAGGACCACTTCCAATAACCTGGATGTGTTCATCACCTCCCTCAACAACCCCGAAAGCAAGGCCCTCGGGTTTTCTTTTAGTGAGAAGGTGCTCGACCTGGTAAAAAACGTCGTATTGGAAGGAAAGGCCACCAAGAGCAAGCGCAATGAATCCATTGTTAAAACAACGGAATCCATCCTGAACAGCCCCATATTCAGGGGATTTACTGCACTGGCCCCCCCGCTGGGCATCGCCAATTCGATCATGACGTTTTTTCATACGCTGAGCGTCAACAACAAGGAAATCAACGCAGACGACCTGAAAAAATTCGAGACGGCGCTAAACAAATACGTGGCCTATTATACCGCCCTCAACGAAGGCAACCAGAAATTCCAGTATGGGTTGAACTTCAACAAGGACCAGCTCAATATGCTGCAACAGAACATGTATGACCACCTGTTGTTCTCAGCCAGCGCGCTGGGCTTCCCGCCTCCCAAGAAGTCGGGCAATGAATCCGTAGGCGTCGCCCTGAACAAATATTTTCTCACTTTCAACAAGGAGAATACGGAGAAATTCTTCGCCCAGCTGGAAAAGAAATACACGATACCCGGCACCAATAAGATCAATTACGAACGGTTGCTGCGCGAGAACATGAGCCTGAAGGAAGCCAACAACCAGCTGGAAGACCTCGTGATGCAGACCAAACGCTTCGAAAACCTTTACAACGAATACTTTACGCTGCTGGACAGTTATTACGGGACGGTCATCAACGCGATGAACATCGCCCAGGATAACGGGCTGGCCGACAAGAACACTGTCAAGCAGAAACAACAGGAGTTTACCAACCTGAAAAATGAGGCCATCACGGATATCCAGGCTTCCATCAACATCGCGGAACTCAAGAACAACACCGACAACATCAAATACCGGTATAAGATCTTCTGACCCGCCGCTAAAAGGTGAAAGGCCTGCCTGCAAGAAGGCCGGTCCCTTACCGTCCTTCAATGACGCATCGAAGGACGTCATGACCTGCTCCTACAGGCCATAAACGCGAAACGTGGCCATGGACGCATTCTCTATGACGGTATCCCGGCGACCGGGTGCTTTGGACCTCTGAAAATGCGTGAAATAAGCAAATTTGTAGTACACAAACGAACCTCTAGGGAAACATAAAAGTCCCTGTTTGCGGCACTTCCCATCCTGTCAGCTGCAAAAAACACCAAAACCGCCGGCTTTAAGAGCTTTTTTAAAGTGCCTCAAACGCACCAAAGATGTGTCCTGAACGCAGCCAGAAACGCACCAGCCACCCAAACGATTCATCAAAAACGACCCGTGGGCAGGATCCGGTTTCAGAAGAAAAAACGCAGGGAAAAGACTCCGGAAACCGGGCTCGCCTTTCAGGAAGTTCCGTGACGGATTTTGACGGATTTACGGCGGGTCGATGGAGAAATCCGGGGCTATTGTGTTCCCTGGGGGTGGGCAGTTGCCAGCACCACTTTTGCGCCCAATTCATGGGCGATCTGCATGACATCAACGAGGTATTCGATGGCGACGCTTTTATCGGCGTTTACCACGATGGTGGCCCCTTGCTGATCCCTGGCGAGTTTTGGGGTAAGCGCCTGCTTGAGTTGATCCAGGGTAACAAGCGTCGTTCCTACGTAAAACTGGTTTTTATTATTGATGGAGACCACCACTGTCTGCTTTGCCTTTGTATTGCTTTGCGCCTTAGGCAGCATGACCTTGATCACATTGGGGTTGGCAAGGGTGGCCACAATGAGAAAGAACATCACCAGGATGAATAATATATCATTCAACGCACCACTCTCCACATGGGCTTCGGAACGCAATTTACTTCTCAGGTTCATGACACGGGTTTAAGGAGGCGCTCTTTATACGGTAGTAGGTTCCTGCAGGATATCTACAAACTCTGAAGAAGCCGCTTCCATTTTATTGATTAGCTTGTCGACCTGGGCTACCAGGTAATGATGGCCGACGTATGCCAGAATACCAATGACCAGGCCCGTCGCCGAGGTGACCATCTTGATATAGATACCACCGGCGATCGTTCCCAAGGTGATATCGGAGGTGACAGAAATATCAAAAAACAGCTTGATCATTCCCGCGATCGTACCCAAAAAACCAAACATGGGCGCGATGGCCGCGATCATAGACAGAACGATGAGGTTTTTTTCCACATGATAGATCTCGAGTTTGCCCACATTTTCCATGGCCTTCTCAATATAATCAATGGGCTTGCCGATACGCCGGATCCCCTTTTCAATCATGCGTGCGGCGGGATTATTCGTGTTTCTCGCCAGGGAGCGCGCCGCCTGCACATTGCCGGTGGTGATGTGGTCGCGCACCATGTTCATGAAATTATTGTCAATGTGGCTCGCCTTCTTAATGGCAAAATAACGTTCGAAAAAGAAATAAATGGCCATCAGCAGCAGCAATGCCAGGGGTAGCATCAGCACTCCGCCCTTGACCAGTAATCCCAAAAGGCTCATTTTCTCATCTCCGGGGGCGGCGATCGGGGTGGCGGCGTGCCCGAGGCTGTCCGCCATTCGTAGCGCGGTATCCTGTGCCTGCAACAGAAAATTGATCATATTATTTTTTCAAATTTAAAAAGCGTAAATTCTAGAACTAAAACCAAGCCGCCCTGCGGTAAACAGGCAAATGTAAAAAATCAATTCTAAAAAACTAACTTCATGGCTGAATTAGAAATCACATTTAATCCACCGGCTGCATATTTATCCTTTTTTTAACATCCTTTAACGTATGGGAAAGCTTTTTCTTGTCTTTTTAGTGATATTTCTGAGCTTAGCCGCCACCGGATGCCATCCCTCCGGAGAAAGATCCTCCTCTGCCCGGGATTCAATCACCGCCATGCGCCAGCGCATGGCGGATTCGGTCAAACAGGAATTCAGATACGCCTGGGAAAGCTATGTCAAATATGCCTGGGGGCATGATGCGCTCAAACCACTGAGCCGTTCCTACCATGACTGGTACGCCCATTCCCTGCTCATGACGCCTTTGGACGGCTTTGATACGATGTTGCTGATGGGACTGAAAAGTGAAGCCGACTCCGCCAAACAGCTTATCTTTGACAGCCTCCATTTTGACTACAACATCAGCGTATCCCAGTTTGAGATTAACATCCGCATGCTGGGCGGCTTGCTCTCCGCATACGAAATGGATGGGGATAAAGGCTTTTTGGCGCTCGCCACGGACCTCGGCAACCGCCTGATAAAGGCTTTCAACTCTCCTACCGGAATGCCTTACCGTTTTGTCAACCTGAAAACGGGCAAGACATCGGGCAGCAGTTCCAATCCCGCCGAAATAGGCACCATGCTGCTGGAATACGGTACATTGAGCAAACTTACGGGCGATTCCGTCTACTACAAGACCGCTAAAAAGGCGGTAGTAACCCTGTTCAATCACCGCTCGCCCAGGACGGGGCTGGTGGGCAGCCAAATCAACGTGGTTACCGGCAAATGGGAAAACACCGAAAGCAGCATCTCCGGAGGTTCGGATTCTTATTATGAGTACCTTCTGAAGGCCTGGAAGCTCTTTGGCGACCAGGATTGCAAAAAAATGTGGGACAGCAGTATTGTGGCCATCAATGGTCATCTCTCCGATACCGCCGGAGGGACGCTTTGGTATGGCCATGCCAACATGGATACCGGTGTGGTCACGGAGCCTTTGTACGGCGCGCTGGACGCCTTCTTCGCAGGCTCCCTGGCGATGAGCGGTGATACCACCCGCGCGAAATCCCTGCAGGAGTCGAATTTCAGGATGTGGAAGCTGGCGGGCCTGGAACCGGAAGTGCTGAATTACCGTACAATGACGGTTGTCAACGGTTATTACGCCCTCAGGCCTGAAAACATAGAGTCATGCTATTATCTCTACCACTATACCCGCAACCCCGAATACCTGAAAATGGGCAGGGTGATGTTCGATGATATCGTCCGGTACTGCCGAACAGCCGGCGGTTACGCATCCATAAAAGATGCACGCAACGGGATCCCGGATGATATGATGGAAAGCTACTTTCTGGCGGAAACCCTGAAATATGCCTATTTGCTCTTCGCCCCGGCGAAGACCCTTGATTTTGACAAGGTGGTTTTCAACACGGAAGCCCATCCGCTGAAACGGGACTGACGGCATCCCATTGCCTTACACCGGTTGCGGAATCAACTCCTGGTAGAGGGCTTCGTATTGCGGAATGATCTTCGCGATCTCGAATTTCTTGGCCTGGCGGTAGGCCTGCTTGCGAAATTGCGCCATCATCAGTGGATTTTCCAGCAGCATAATGGCGTTTTCCGCCATAGCGTCTATATCCCCTACCGGACTTAGAAATCCGGTCTTTCCCTGGATATTGACTTCGGGAAGCCCTCCGGCGTTCGAGGAGATCACCGGTACCTCGCTGGCCATGGCTTCGAGCGCCGCCAGTCCGAAACTCTCATATTCGGATGGAAGCAGGAACAAATCCGAACAACCCAGGATGTCTTCCAGCTGCTCCTGTTTGCCGATAAAGCGGATGTCCTGGCAAATACCCAGTTCCCGGCACATGGACTCAATAAGGGGCCTGTCAGGGCCATCCCCTATCAACAATAATTTTGCCGGCATTTTCTCCCAAACCTTCTTGAAAACAAGTACCGCATCCTTTACCCGCTTGATGGGCCGGAAATTGGACACGTGTACGAGTATCTTTTCACCATTGGGGGCAAGCGCGTTGGAACACCCTGTAGGATGATGGCGATGGAATCTTTTGGCATCTACAAAATTGTAGATCACCCGTATTTCCTT
>DASULB010000135.1:0-10935 GCA_036278455.1 Chitinophagaceae bacterium
CGCGCGGTAAAGCTCTCCGATGAACCGGGAAAGTATACCGGGGATCCCGATATGATCCGGCTGGCCAAGACGGTCCTGGGTATTGAGGACTAGTCCCGCAAGGTGAAGTTCACGACTCCGCCAGTTCTTTTATCTTTTCGAGCAGCGGGTTCCAGCCCTCCCCGTTGCCGGAGGCTTCCCCGAATCTTTTTTCGCCATCGGCTACTTTTGCGTAATCGCCCTGTGTTACAGTGAGGACGGTTTGCGTGTCTTGTGGTGACAGCAGGTAGGTCACGGTAAGGTAGTTCTCCGGTATGTCCTCCATCCCGCTGTTGGGATCAAGGGTGGTATAGGCCAGAAATTTCTCCGGTTCGATCTCCACGATGTTGCCTTTAACAAAGATGATGTCTTCGCCCTGGTGATTTCCGCGCCAGAGCAAAGCGCTTCCCGGTTTCCAGTCCGAAACCGCCTCGCAGCCAAACATGTATTTTTTGGTCTGATCGGGGTTGGTCAGCGTATCCCATACTTTTACGGCCGGCGCGTCGATCCGGATAGTGTTTTTTACGATTAATTCATGGTCCATCTCTTTGTTTTTGAAAGCTTATTTGGCGTCTGTTTCCAGGAGTTGCTTCAGGGTCGCCAGTACCATGTTCCAGTTGTCTTGGGAGTGCTGACGGCTTTGCTCGGTTTTGCAATTGTCCTGGGTGATGGTCAGCCTTGTCTTGTCACCTTCTCCCGTCAGCTCGTAAGTGACCAGTACATAGTTTTCAGGACGGTCTTCCGTTCCTGACATGCTGCTCCAATAAGTGGACTGCAGCAATTTCTCCGGTTCGATCTTTTTGATGATTCCCTTGTCTTCATAAGGTTTGCCTTCCCAGATCCCCTTATAGGTGATCGGGCTTCCCTGCTTCCAGTCGGAGAGGGCCTCGGTGCCATAAAGATATCGCTTGATCATTTCCGGATTGATCAGCGCATCCCATACTTTTGAAGGCGACGCGTCGATTAAGGTGGAGCTTTGTGCGATGAATGTGTTTTCCATGATCGTTTTTGTTTAAAAGATTTCCCGATGTCCTCAGGAAACATACACCACAAAATTAGGGCCCTATATTTCCGGAGCATTGCATAAAACGGAGAAAAACTAACACGAAACGGATCTTTTTCAGGGTTGCAGACTTCCCGGAGGGACCCCGAATTTCTTTTTAAAGGCGTTGTTGAAATGCTGGGGCGATCCATAGCCCAGCTCGTAGGCAATTTCCGCGGCTGTCTTGTCGGTGTCCAGCAACAGCCGCCTCGCATGGTCCAGGCGATGGGCGGAAAGAAAACCGAAAACAGTATTTCCATGGATCTCCCTGAAACCCCGTTTCAGTTTATATTCGTTGATCCCGGCGATCCGGGCAAGCTCAGAGAGCGTAGGCGGATCCTGTAAATGGGCCAGCAGGTATTGTCCCGCGTAAGCAATGCGGTCCCTGTCTTCTTTTCTTTTGCAATGATAGTCCGGTACCTCAGCCTTCCTGAGACAAGCCTCGGATTGCATCACCAGTATTTCAAGACATTTTGACAACAGGAATATTTTTCTGAGGCCGCCCTCATAGGGGCAATGGATGATTTCTGCGATGCCCTGCTGTAAACGGGGATGAAGGGGTGGGGAGTCCTTCAGCAGCACCGCAGGTGCGCCGGCCCGGATCTTTTCGGAGAAATGCGTCAAAAGGGGGTTGCTTTGTTCCACCATTTTTAAAAAGGAGGCGACGGTGAAGCGGATGGAAAAGGACTCGCTTTCCAGGTCCCTGTTGCTAAAGGTGTTGGAAGTGCCGGGGGAATAAATCATGTTGTGCTGCCGCGCTCTGACGTCATAGATCCGGCCGAGATGATGGATCTGGTAATTCCCTTTCAGGTTGAACTCGAGGCTTACCATGTCACGGGGCGCATTCTCTTTTTTAAATACATAGTGACCGTTGTAGCGCTTATGGCAATGGGTCACCTGTATGGCGTCAAAGGACCAGGAGGTCGTCCGGAGGTCGCCATAGGGAAATTCCGTCTCGGTCGATTCTTCTTTTAACGTCGCCATGGCTTGCGGCCCGGCAGTGTCAAAAGGCTGCTCGTAAAATATAAAATCGCTTTTTTCTTTTGCTGTGGCCTGCATATGATCTGTGTGTGGCTGTTAGCGTGCGGAAGGATAAACCTTTCGGGGGAACCTCCCGGATAAAGTTACGGAATAAGGCGATCAATATGTTGCAGGGATGGTCATACCGGGAGGATGGAAGACCTGTTTTGATGCCGTCCTGGGCCGGTGAACTATACCCGGTCAACTCTATCCGGTAAAGAGGCCCTTATACGCCACTGACTTTGTTATTTCTTTTATGGATAACGGTGGCGCGGGATCCGTGTCGTATGCCCCCAGGGAAAGCGACATCCAGGAGACATCATGCCATCGGCCCAGTTTATAGCCAACGCGTTTATAAATACCCACCGGTTCAAAACCCATGGCCGCATGGAATCTTTCACTTTTCTCATTGGGAAGGGTCATGCCTGCGTATACGTTGACGATCCCCTGCAGCCTGAGAAGTTGAAACAGGGTCCCATAAAGCGTTTTACCAATGCCGCTGCGGTGATGGTCTTCGGAAATATACACAGAGGATTCGACGGACCACTGGTAGGCTTTCCGTGCCCGGTGTTTTCCGGCATAAGCATATCCGGCGATGCCGCCGTTTATTTCAGCGACCAGCCAGGGGTAAAAGGCGCTTACCGCGAGGATGTGCCCGGAGAATGCTGCGGCTGAGGGGACCTCATGATCAAAGGTGATGGCGGTATGCTCCACAAAGGGACGGTAAATATCCAGCACGCCGGCGTGATCCGCCGGCCGGATGAAGCGTATTTTCATGGAATCCTTCATAGCATTTTTTATAATATCTTTCATGAAACGGAGACTTTAAAACAAAAGCCCCGCCTTTCGACGGGACCTTTTACACCAAAACAATTTTTACATTAAAACAATATTCCTTAGCGCAAAAAAAGCAGTTCCCGGTATTTGGGCAGTTTCCAGAAGTCGTCATCGATCAGGAACTCCAGTTTGTCGCAGTGATACCGGATGATGTCAAAGAACGGCTTTACCTTCTCACAGTAATCAACGGCCCTGTGATGGGTATCGGTGATCTTATTCGCCTTTTTCCGTGCCTCGATCATCTCCTCCACATTATGGGTGATCACCTGGATGTGTTCGGATATTTTGGTCAGGATCCTTCTCTGCGCGCCGGAGGCCGAGTCATTCATACCGATCTCTTTGAGACCGCGAATATTATCGATGAGCCGGTTCTGGTATTTGATCGAGCAGGGCAGGATGTAGCTGGTACACAGGTCACCGATCACCCGGGCGTCGATCTGCACTTTCTTGACATAATCCTCCAGCAGGATCTCATAGCGCGCGTGCAATTCCTTTTCGGTATAAATGCCCATGTCGTGAAACATTTTGACCGCCTTGGGGGAAACAAACGCTTCCAGGGCATGTGGGGTGGTCTTTACATTGGCAAGCCCTCTTTTCTCGGCTTCCTTTACCCATTCATCTCCGTAGCCATCGCCGTCGAAAAGCACATCTTTGGATTCCACGATGTAGCGTTGTAAGGTCTGAAGAATGGCGATCTCTTTCTTTTCTCCTTTTTCGATCACGGCGTCCACATCCTTTTTGAACCGGGTCAGGGTGCTGGCGATGATGGTATTCAAGGCGGTCATCGCGCTGGCGCAATTGGCGGAAGAGCCTACGGCGCGGAACTCGAACTTGTTTCCTGTAAAGGCAAAAGGAGAGGTACGGTTGCGGTCCGTGTTATCCAGCAATACTTCGGGAATATGCCGGTGCAGGTCCAGTTTGAGGATCGCCTCGTCCTGCTCATCGAACTTCTGGTCCACCCGGGTCTCGATCTCATTGAGTACCTGATGAAGATAACGGCCGATAAATACGGAGATAATGGCAGGCGGCGCTTCATTGGCGCCCAGCCGGTAATCGTTCCCGGCCGAGGCGATCGCCGCCCGCAGCACATCCGCGTGATCATACACCGCTTTAATGGTGTTGATAAAAAAGGTCAGGAACATCAGGTTGGTCTTAGGCGTCTTTCCCGGTGAAAGCAGGTTAACGCCGGTGTCGGTGGACATGCTCCAGTTGTTGTGCTTTCCCGAACCGTTGATGCCGGCAAAAGGCTTTTCATGCAGGAGCACCCTGAACTCATGGTGGAGCGCCACCTTGTTCATGACATCCATGAGCAGTGAATTGTGGTCTACGGCGATGTTCACATCCTCGTAGATGGGCGCGCATTCGAATTGCGCCGGGGCTACCTCATTGTGGCGGGTTTTCAGCGGAATACCTAATTTATAGGATTCTATTTCCAGGTCGCGCATGAAAGCGTAGGCGCGTTCCGGTATGGTGCCGAAATAGTGATCTTCCAGTTGCTGGCCTTTGGCCGGTGGATGACCGATCACGGTGCGCTCGCACATCAGCAGATCGGGACGGGCGTCGGCCAGCCGGGCGTCTATCAGAAAATATTCCTGTTCCCAGCCCAGGGTGGGGGTGACGCGCGTAATATTCTTGTCAAAATAATTGCATACATCGGTGGCAGCCTTATCCACGGCGGCGATGGCCTTTAGCAGCGGTCCTTTAAAGTCCAGGGATTCGCCGGTATAGGAAATAAATACGGTGGGCACGCAGAGCGTTTTACCCGAACCCATATCGATGATAAAGGCAGGGGACGAAGGGTCCCAGGCGGTATAGCCCCTTGCTTCAAAAGTTGCCCTCAGGCCGCCGCTGGGAAAACTGGAAGCATCCGGTTCCTGCTGAACCAGCGAATCGCCATCGAAGTTCTCAATGGGCGTGCCATCCCCTGAAATGCTAAAAAAAGAATCATGTTTTTCCGCCGTGGTGCCGGTCAGCGGCTGGAACCAGTGGGTGTAGTGGCTGACACCTTTGTCCATGGCCCAGGTTTTCATGCCGGCGGCGATCTGTCCGGCCATCCTGCGATCGATCTTGGAACCTGATTTCACAGAAGCCATCAGGCTTTTAAAGGCCTCTTCGCTGAGGTATTCGCGCATCGACTTGCTGTTAAAGACATTGCTTCCGAAAAATGAAGTGATCTTCGTATGGTTATGATTGAGACCATTTTCCGCCTTTGCGCGATAAGGCGTACAATGTAGTTGTTCAAGCGCTGAAAAGCGTAAGGTGTCCATATTGTAGTAGAATTTTTATGCAAAATAAATGTATAAAAATAATTAATACAAATATAGGGACTATTTTTTTCAAAAAAATAGCGATTTCTACTAAATAAACGCTGTTTTTTAGTAAACGATATCATTTATTGGCTAGGAAACCCTTTGAAACATTATATTATTAAAACAACACATATTAATTGCCTGCCAAAAATGCCTCAGACCGGTAAAGGGGGAGGCAAAGGGGTCTGTATTTTTACAGGGCCTGCGGACGGTTCCCTTTTTCGCCCGGCGAAAAGGGCAATCGCCGACCCGCATTTTCGCGGTGGCATACCGGCCCTTCCGAAAGTTTTTGAATGCTTCTTTAAAATAATTTTTACATTAGCCGCATTATTTTAGAAATTCCTACGATTGAAAGTGATGGAAGTCGTTATTTTGCGTCTTTAATTACCTTAAACAAACCGACCCATTTATGAACGAACAGCAGCATAACAGGGGCATCCATCCTGCTTTTTTCGTGTTGATCACGGTATTTTTCTTTTGGGGCTTTGTGGCCGCTTCCAATGGCATTTTTATCCCTTTCTGCAAGAATCATTTTAACCTGAATCAACTCGAATCCCAGCTGATCGATTTTTCTTTCTACGGGGCCTATTTCATTGGCTCCCTCATCCTGTATCTGCTTTCGGCGGTCCGCGGAGAAGACATACTCAACAGGATAGGCTACCGCAAAGGCATCATCTACGGATTGCTGATCTCGGTGGTAGGCGCCATCCTGCTGATCGGTGCTGTGAACATCGGTGTCGGCATGGAAAACAAAACACTGGCCTTTTTCCTGATCCTGATCGCTTTTTTTATCGTCGCACTGGGGTTCTCCCTGCAACAGGTGGCCGCCAATCCCTTCGCCGTGGTGCTGGGGAACCCCGAGACCGGCTCACACCGGCTGAACCTGGCGGGTGGGATCAACTCTTTTGGTACCGCCATCGGTCCTTTGATCATCAGTGTACTACTGTTTGGAACAGCCGCCGGCAGCGGCTCGGGGGCGCACACCGATATCAGCGGTGTCAATAAAGTATATATTTTGCTGGCAGTCCTTTTCCTGGCCGTGGCTATTCTTTTTGCCTTTGCCAAAATGCCCGAAGTGACGAGCAAGGAACATTTTGAAAAGACGCGTAAAGCCAGCAACGCCATGCTGCTGGTCACCGCCTTTTTTGTGCTGATCGTCATCGGGATCGTAAGCAGCTTCCGGCTGCCGTTATTCGTGCTGGGGATCATCGGGATCCTCGTCGTGCTGCTTTATTCCAATAAGGCGGCACAAAAGCATGGAGACGGATGGGGCGCCATGAAATATCCCCAGCTGGCCATGGGCATGATCGCCATTTTTGTCTACGTGGGCACCGAGGTGACCATTCAAAGCAACATGGGGGCGCTCCTGGAGCTGCCGGGTTTTTTAACGCCGCACGGCCTCAGCGCCTCCCAGATAGATCCCTATATTTCCCTGTATTGGGGAAGTCTCATGATCGGACGCTGGGCCGGCGCCATCACGGCGTTCAACCTGAAGAAGTCGGTGCGTAAGATATTGCTGGTGGTCGTGCCCTTCGTAGCCTACGCCGTGGTCCTGCTGGTCAATTCCCTGAAAGGGAATGATTATACGGAGCTGCTGCCCTACATCCCCTGTATCGTGATCCAGATCATCGGTTTCTTCTGGGGCCAGGAAAAACCTGCCAAGACGCTGATCATCTTTGGGTTCCTGGGCATCGCGGCCATGTTGGTAGGCCTTTTGACCATTGGCAAAATAGCAACTTTCGCTTTTGTGAGCGGGGGGCTGTTCTGTTCGGTGATGTGGCCCGGCATTTTCGCACTGTCCATTTCCGGATTGGGAAAATACACCAGCCAGGGCTCTGCCTTTCTGATCATGATGATCCTGGGAGGGTCCCTGATACCGCCCGTACAGGGCGGCCTGGCGGATCTTTCTTTCATCGGCATTCACGCCTCCTATGTAATACCGATGATTTGTTTTGCATTTCTTGCTTTCTTTGCATATCGCGTAAAAGGACTCTTAAAATCACAGGGAATAGATTATGAATCAGCCATTAGCAGTGGGCATTGATATCGGAGGCACCAATACTGTTTTCGGAATCGTGGATCGTCGGGGCAACATTCTGCACCAGGGGTCTATCAAGACCAGGGACCACCAGGATATCCCGCTCTATATGGACGCCCTGTACCAGGGGTTGAGCCCTTTACTGGATAAAGTGAGCGGCGGCGGGAACCAGATCAAGGGAATCGGCATCGGGGCGCCCAATGGAAATTTCTATCATGGGACCATCGAGTTCGCGCCCAACCTTCCCTGGAAGGGGGTGATACCGCTGGCCAACCTGGTGACCGAGCAGTTCGGGCTTCCCGTGGAGGTGACCAATGACGCCAACGCCGCGGCCATAGGGGAAATGACCTACGGCGCTGCCAAGGGAATCAGGGATTTTATCATGATCACCCTGGGCACGGGGCTGGGCAGCGGGATTGTGATCAACGGACAGTTGGTGTATGGCCACGATGGTTTTGCCGGTGAACTGGGACATGTGATCGTCGAAAAGGAGGGGCGCCTTTGCGGCTGTGGCCGCTACGGGTGCCTGGAAACTTATGTATCCGCCACCGGCATTGTCAGGACGATGCTTGAATTACTCGGCAAAAGAAAGACCGACAGCAGCCTGCGTGGCCTGAAAACGGAGGACATCACCTCGAAATTAATATGCGATGCGGCCCTTGAGGGGGATCAGCTGGCGCAGAAAGCGGTGGACATGACCGCCTGCACCCTGGGCAAAGCACTGGCCAATTACATCGCCTTTTCCGCGCCGGAAGCGATTTTCCTTTTTGGCGGTCTGGCCCGCGCGGGCGATCTGCTGATCAATCCGACCCGCAAATACATGAATGAAAATGTGTTACAGATCTGGAAGGATAAAGTGAAGCTGATCAATTCGGAACTCAGGGAAAGTGATGCGGCCATTCTGGGGGCCAGCGCGCTGGTCTGGGAGATGAAGGAGTAAAACGTCCTGCTGCAAGCACGGAGATCCAGGAATCCTCCGGGCTTATAAAGCTTAGCTTATGCAAAACCGAAGGAATTTTTTGAAGCTGGCCGCACTTGGTGGCGGGGTTTTCTCCCTGGATAAAAGGTCGATCGCCTCGGCCATGGGGGGCGGCGGTGCACACGGAGGGCCGGTCGTGGTCTCGACCTGGAATTTTGGGATCCAGGCCAATGCAGCTGCCTGGAAGATCATCAGGCAGGGCGGCCGCGCGCTGGATGCCGTGGAGACGGGTGCCAGAATCCCCGAAGCGGATCCCGACATCCATACCATCGGCCTGGGCGGCCTGCCCGACCGGGACGGCTATGTGACGTTGGACGCCTGTGTGATGGATGAAAAGGGCAACGCAGGCGCTGTCGGGTGTATGGAACATATTGTCCACGCCGTTTCCGTAGCCAGGCGGGTGATGGAAAAGACGCCGCATGTCATGCTGGTGGGCGAAGGCGCTTTTCAGTTCGCGCTGGCCCAGGGGTTTAAGCAGCAAAAGCTGCTGACCCCGGCCGCTGAGGCGGCCTGGAAGCAGTGGCTGAAGACTTCCCGGTACCAGCCGGTGATCAACATTGAGAACAAGACAGCGCCAAAAAATGACGGTGCGACGGCCTTTAATCCGCTGATGTTACCAGGGAACAGCTATAACCATGATACCATCGGAATTTTAGCCATTGATCAGCAGGGTAATTTGTCGGGCGCCTGTACCACCAGCGGAATGGCTTATAAGATGCATGGCCGGGTGGGCGATTCGCCGATCATTGGCGCAGGGCTGTTTGTGGATAACGAAATCGGGGCGGCTACCTCCACCGGCGTGGGAGAGGCGAATATGCGGATATGCGGTACCCACACCGTCGTGGAATTGATGCGGCAGGGCCATAGCCCGGAGGAGGCCTGTAAACTGGCGGTAGAGCGGGTGGTGAAACATAATTATGCTTACGCGAAATCGATCCAGCTTGGTTTTCTGGCGATCAATAAGCGTGGCGAAGTAGGGGCTTATTGCCTGCAAAAAGGATTCAATTATGCTGTTTGTTCCGATAAGGTTTCCAACAAATTATTTGACGGAAAGCACTATTTCTAGCCCTGGTTAAAACCGCGGGGCATCTCTTCCAACCTCTCAAAGCAGGCCACGGGATTTCATGGCAGCATGAAATCGCGTGGTGTTTCTAAATTTGTTTTTTAAGTCCTGCAACAGGCTCCCTTCGGGGTTGTTTGTTTTCAGGCTTGTGTTTCGCCCGGCATGACCGGTCCAAAAAAGAATTTACATACCAATCATCATATGATGGACACCGCTGTTATCCTTGAAATCTGTGCCGGCTCGGTAACCTCCGCGCTGGCTGCCCAAAAGGGCGGTGCCGACCGCGTGGAGCTGTGTGATAATCTCCTGGAGGGGGGTACCACACCCAGTTATGCCGCCATTGTCAGGGCCCGGGAGTTATTAAAGATAGCGCTCTATCCCATCATTCGCCCCCGGGGCGGGGACTTCCTGTATGATGACCTGGAATTTGATATCATGAGCAGGGACATCGCGCTTTGCAGGCAGCTGGGCTGCGATGGCGTGGTCATCGGCCTTTTAACTGCGGCGGGGACGGTGGATAAAAAGCGGACGAAGCTGCTGGTGGAACTTGCCTGGCCCATGGGGGTCACCTTCCACCGGGCATTCGACAGAACCCGGGATCCCGAAGAGGCGATGGAAGACATTATACAGACGGGCTGTGAAAGGATCCTCTCTTCCGGACAACGGCCCACGGCGCCCGAAGGGGCTGAATTGCTGGCGGCTCTGGTACGCAAGGCCGCGGGCCGCATTGCCATCATGGTGGGCTCCGGGGTCCGGGAGGACAACATCTCCGAACTGGTGCGACGGACGAAAGCCACCGAATACCACTCCACCGCCAAAAGCCTCGTGGAAAGTAACATGCGGTTTGGTGACAAGCTCGCCGAAAAGGGCGTCACGCCACCCCTCACGGTGACGGACGCTGGTATCGTGCGCCGGTTACGAGAACGCGCGCAGCAGGCCTTGAACCTGATCAGTGTCCCTGATCCGGGTCCTTAGCCACCTAAAACAGCTTTATCCTATTTAACCACCTATGAATAAACCTTTACCTTTTTTTTACCTATTGTTGTTGTTTTTATTGTCTCCTTTGCTCAGCCGGGCCCAGAAACAGGGCAATATCTGGTATTTTGGCATGGGCGCCGGGATCAATTTTAACACTTCACCCCCGAGTGCCCTTACGGACGGTCAAATGAGGGCCGACGAAGGGGTCGCCACCCTGTGCAACAGTACGGGACAGCTGTTGTTTTATACGGACGGCACCGTAGTGTGGAATGCGCGGCAAAAGATCATGCAAAACGGCAGCGGACTTCTGGGAGGAAGTTCAAGTACGCAAGCCGCCGTCATCGTGCCCCATCCGGGAGAAAGGGGCCAATTCTACATTTTTACCACCAGCCCAGCCCACGGGTTTCGCTATTCACAGGTCAGTATGGCCCTGGATGAGGGTCTGGGGGGCGTCGTGCCTGCCTCAAAGAATATCCTTTTGTTGCCGAAGAGGGAAAGCACTGAGAAACTGACGGCGACCCGCAACAGCAACGGGCGGGATTACTGGGTGATCACCCACGCCGTCGGCAACAATAAGTACTATGTATTCCCGGTAACCGCCGCGGGCGTCGGGAAGCCTTTGATCTTCCCCATAGGGACAGTCATACAACG
>DASULB010000136.1:0-2789 GCA_036278455.1 Chitinophagaceae bacterium
CTGCATTCTTACAGAAAGCTTTTCTTTACAACCTTTGTGATGCCGGAGAAAACTTATATAAGGTAGTACACTGATGCCCAGACTTAAACATTACCAAAAGCACTTTGGCAGTGTGGCGCTTCACAGTGAACCCGGCAGCTGCCAGGACCTTATGATCAGGTCATGATCGGCGGTACGGCATCCCGGGCAACAGGAATCAGGGCCGGCGCCGGGCCAATGTGCACTGAATCCTGCCCGGGTATGGCCGGCAAGCCGGGCGGCGGCCCGAAAAAACATTTGCAAATAAAAAATGGAATCATGAGAAGATTCATTACCGTTATCCGAATTTTCCTTCTGGCTGTAATCCTAGCCGCAACCCTACCGGAAGCCGCCTTATCCCAGCAGTTTATTCATCCCGGCATCAACCAGACTTCCAAAGACCTTGCCTACATGAAATCACTGGTAGACCAGGGCAAGCAGCCCTGGAGGGGTGCCTTTGAGCGGCTTCAGGCGGAGACGGACCTGAGTGATACGGTCACGCCTTATGCCCATGTGCTCAGGGGGCCTTACGGCAAGCCTAACATCGGTGGCAGGGAATTGTCAAAGAGCGCGCAGACGGCCTATAACTGCGCGCTGTTGTGGTACATCACCGGCGAAAAATCTTATGCGAACAAAGCCATCGCCATTCTCAACGCATGGTCCGGCACACTGTGGGATTTTGATTACAACGATGCAAAATTGCTGGCCGCCTGGACGGGACACGTATTCTGCAATGCAGCTGAGATCCTGCGCTATACCCCTTCAGGCTGGCAAAAAAAAGACATAGACCGTTTTACCAATATGCTGATGACCGTCTATTATCCCCTGATAAGATTCTATTTCCCTACGGCCAATGGAAACTGGAACGGCGCCATCATCCACAGCATCCTGGCCATCGCCATTTTCACGGATAACCGGCCCATGTTCAACAACGCGGTCGACCACTTCCTGCATGGCCCGGTCAACGAAAGCATCTTCAAATACATTTATCCCAGTGGTCAATGCCAGGAGAGTACCCGGGACCAGGGACATGTACAACTGGGATTGGGGGAATTCGCGGGGGCAGCACAGGTCGCCTATACCCAGGGGGTCGATCTTTTCTCCATCGGCAACAACAGGATCGCCCTGGGGTTCGCCTATACCGCCCGTTTCCTGCTGGGCGAAAAACCTTACTGTTACGGTATCATTTCGGAGCGGTCCAAATCATTCCGGGATGATTACCAATATGTCTATCGTCATTACAGCGCGCAGGGGCTGAAGATCCCCACTATAAAAAAGGCCGCCGACTCTACCCGGCCGCATGCTTCCCGCAGCATCCTGGCGGCGGTGCGCGTGCCCAAACCAAAAACATCCCGGCCGCAGGTTCAGCTTACGCCATACGTAAAGGACCACATTGCGGGGGCAGGTGCAGCCGACACCATGGTGATCCCTGCTGGCGCGAACCTGGTCGGGGTTGGTCAGTCCATACAGGAGGCGCTGGACGCTGCCGCCGGTACCGGCCGGCAGGTGATGGTCAAAGCGGGCGTACACCGGCTCAAAGCCACCCTGAAAATCCCCAGCGGCGTCATACTTTCGGGCCAGGGGAGCGGGACCATATTGCTGCTGGATCCCGCTTCGGGGGAACGGGACGCCCTGGAGAATGCCAGTGACGACCTCCATGATTTGACTATTCGTGACCTGGTGGTGGAAGGAGCTGAAAAGCCTTTTCCCGGAACAGACCCCAACAGCAGCCGTTCCTTTCACAGCAAATACAACCGCGGCGGGATCATTTTCCGTGCCGGGAAAGTGGGGCAGATGAAGCACCTCCACCTTATAAACCTGACGGTAAAGGATTGTACTTTCGACGGTGTCCTTATCAGCGGCGCCACCGACGTCCAGATCACTAATTGCGACTTTGATGAAAACGGATCCAGTGTCATTCCGGGGCCAAAACTTCAGCATAACCTGTTCGTGACCCATTGCACAAAAGTCGATATCACGCGCAGCCGATTGGATACATCACCATATGGCAGCGGTATCGCCCTGGGTGATTGCTCCGGTGTATCCATCGAAAACAACGAAGTGGCACGCAACGCCTTCTATGGCATCCTGCTTTCAGAGTGCAAAGATGTTTCTATAAAAGGCAATCTCATCGAAGCAAACGACCGCAGCGGGGTGATGGTGGAATTTTTACACAGCGGTTCCGAAAATATTACCATTCTTAACAACCTGATCCACTTTAACCAAGGTTATGCGGTGGAATCCTACGGGGCGACAAACCTTAAGACGACCGATAATACCTGCCGGGGCAACGGCACCTATACCGGTGAGATCAGTACCCGCGATCAGCTCAACATCAGCAAAGAAAAAAAAGTGATCATGCACTAAGTAACGCCAGTATCCTCCACCAGGATCACAAAAAAGTAAACCGCAACCGGTATCTTTGAGGGGACCTCAGGTTTACCGGCGTGATAAGCGGCCGATAAAAAAATAAATAAACATACCATGCAAATCCTGCTTATTCTTTTCATGGCGGCCTTTTTTTCTTTCTGTCGCAATCCCCAGAAAGATGCTCCTCCGGAACGGGACTTTGTTCATCCGGGCATGTTGCAGAACAAGGCAGACCTGGATTTTTTGAAACGCCAGGTAAAATCAGGTGCACAGCCCCAGACCTCCCTGTGGGCGGCGCTGGTTGCCTCCCCAAAGGCTTCGCTGGGCTGGACACCCCGGCCAAGAAAGGTGATCGTCGTGGGTTTCTACAGCAAGCCGGATATCGGGGCCAGTGACTTCCG
>DASULB010000137.1:0-8164 GCA_036278455.1 Chitinophagaceae bacterium
CTCCTAAACACATTTATGATTATAATTATACGACTTTTGAAGGCCAGGTGATTTTTGTTTGTTTGTTGTTTTTAACCTTAAAAAAGTACTGATATGAAGATTTTTTGTATCGGTCGTAATTATGCCGCGCATGCGGAAGAGCTCCATAACGAGATTCCCAAGGAACCGGTCATTTTTATGAAACCGAAAAACGCGCTTTTACTCAATAATAATCCTTTCTATTACCCTGATTTCACCATTGACCTTCATTTCGAGTGTGAGCTGGTGCTCCGGATCTGTAAAAACGGAAAGCAAATACGGGATAAATATGCCTCCCGCTATTACGACCAGATCGGGTTAGGCATTGATTTCACAGCCAGGGATTTGCAGGTAACCCTGAAGGAGGCCGGTCTGCCCTGGGAAAAAGCCAAGGCCTTCGATCACTCGGCAGTGGTGGGCAAAATGATGGATATCAGCCCGGGGCAGGACTTAAAAAACATTAATTTTTCGCTCAAGAAAAACGATGAGATCGTGCAACAGGGTAATTCCGCCGACATGCTTTTCAACTTCGACCAGGTGCTGATGCATATATCCCGTTACTTTACGGTCAACATAGGTGACCTGGTATTTACCGGCACCCCCGCAGGAGTGGGAAGGATTCAGATAGGCGATCACCTCGAGGGTTTCATGGAACAGGAAAAAATGCTTGATTTTGAGATCCGGTAAGGTTAATAAGCCTTTACCAACGTATCTGCCCGAATCCTTCACTTTAAGTTATACTGATCGTATTTTAATTGGGTTTACTCCTGCCGGACAGGTTAAGGATGATCGTATTATTCTCCGGTGTCATTCTGAAAGCTACACTGTCTCCAGGTGTGGAGAAGGATCCTGACCTGCTCACGATTGAATAATTCATTCCTTCAAACCGGCAATCGATCCTATGGGGTCCGATATGGCGAAAAGGCAATGCCGCACCGGCAGCGGCGGATAAATCGAGAAACCACCTGATTGACGGGGTGCCATTCATCTTCATTTTTATCTGGCGTTCATTGAGGTCCATCATCAGCGTGTCCCGGGAATTCCCTATGGGCCAGGATATGTGCAAGACGCCTGGTGAGGTTCTTGTAATATGCGGGTTCTTGCCCCTTATGGACACATCTTTCCCGTTGAGGATGGTTTTGAACCGCAACCCGGCAACCCGTTGGGGGGCACTCCACCGATGGCCATCGACAAAAGGAAGGGTGAAAAACGAGGATCTGGTGGAAGTTGACTTTTGGGTCAGATAGGGTGATGCAAATTGCTCATTGAACAGGTGGATATCCCTGAAGCGCAGCGTACCATTGTGCCAGAGTAAATTCATCCGGTAAAACCTGCTGTCAAACCAAACCGTTTTCCGGTTACTTCCGGGTAAGTCATGATTGACGGTGACGGCGGTCGGTGGGGTGACCTTATAATGCTGGCGGAACCACTGCCCGGATGCTGCTAATGTTTCAACCCTTAGCTTTTTTTCATCCCTGAGGTGGGAGATCAGCGGTAATTGTATTTTAAACCCCTTTTTCATGGCTTTCCAGGTGAAAGAATTCTCCTGCCCGGCCTGGACGTAAGCATATGCCAAACTTTCTCCCTGAACAAATTGCTTAAAATACCAATGGACCCATGCGGAATCACCCCCGCCAAATTTATAGACGGGTTCGAGTGTTACCACACCCTGCCGGTTTGTGCCAAGTCCATTATCATACTGCCTGACGGGGTCGCTCCCCAGCATCCGGAAGACCGGTACCGGGATCTGGTTACTTTCGTGCTGGGCAGGCATGTAAGCATTTTTGACACTCGGATAATAGGCCTGGTTCCAATAGCCTCCCCACAGCGTGTAACCATCCGTTCCGATCTGGTCTTTGCAGTTGCAGGAGGCAACGATCGCGTATTTTTTATAAAGATAATTTAACGTGTAGGCGTCCATGAACCAGGAACCGACCGACTTTGGATAGTAGCCGAAAACGCTTTTGAATTTTATCATATAGGTGTCCGCCAGTTTTTTTCGTTCTGCCGGCGAATAACCGGTTGCAAAATCGACATCGGCACGCGGATCCCAGGGCGCACTGCCGCGCCATTTGAGGCCGGCGTCTTCCACAAGGGGTTGTGGCATTTCCCACCAGGCGCCGATTTCGAAGGAATCAGCGGGCAGTGCCTTTAACAACCGCTGATACCGGGGATCACATAAAGCATCATATTGCAACAGAAAAGTACCCTTAAGTTTGTACTTTCTCATGAGGGCTATTTGCTTTACGACGGTTTCATAAAGGATATCTTCGGTGATCTTTTTGTCCCGCGGTTCGCATAAACGAATAAAATTGACGATGTTCACGATCCGCGGCTGTTGATCGTCATGAACAGGCGGTTTTGTTTTTGTCCCGTTAAAAGCAAAAGAACAAAGCAGGCAGGCGCCCGCTATCCCCATGATGAATCCCAGGGATCTTAATTTGATTTTATGCATGTGCCGGTCTTTTTCCATTAAAATGTGAACAAATTGTCGAAAAAATCGCCCTTCCCGGCGGCGCTGTCGACCTGACGGAAACAAACAATCTTATCTGTTGCAAAAGTGGTAAAACAGCGCTCTGTCCAACACCATGGCCATCTTTGTAATGATCATGGTGATTTCGCCTATATCCATTTATCACAGCCATGCGGTAAATGTAATATAACCTTGTAAATCAGCGCGGCGGCATCCGATGCGTCAGAAAAGGATGATTAGATAATTTATAATATTGTGTCATTTTTTTAGTGCATCTTAATATTGACCACCCATAAACCATAAGTTTTTGTGTTTTGTCAAAATTCTGGGTATGTTTGTCATAGCAAACGGGAAACAATGTTAGAGAATGAATTATTGCTGCGGGCCTATCGCCTGATGTTTACCGCCAAGACAATGACGGATACCTATGAAGCGGAAAAACATCAGTGCAAGTATGTTCATTCCACCTCCCGCGGCCACGAGGCCATACAAATCGCCACTGGTTTGCAAATGTTGCCGTGTGATTTTGTAAGTCCTTATTACCGTGATGATGCCATGATGCTGGCGATGGGTTTTACCCCCTTTGAGTTAATGTTGCAATTATTGGCTAAATCCGGTGATCCCTTTACCGGCGGCCGTTCTTATTATTGTCATCCCTGTGTGCGTCGGGAGGATAAGCCGCTCATTCCCCATCAAAGCAGCGCTACCGGCATGCAGGCCATCCCTGCCACCGGAATGGCGCAGGGTATCAGGTATCTGGAAGATATGGATACAGGTCATCTGAAAAAAGGTGTAAACGGCGAATGGCCGGTAGTGCTTTGTTCTCTGGGTGACGGCAGCGTTACGGAAGGTGAAGTGAGCGAGGCTTTCCAGTTTGCGGCGTTGCACCGTCTGCCCATCCTTTATCTCGTGCAGGATAATGACTGGGGCATTTCGGTAACGGCCAGGGAAGCACGTACCATGAATGTTTTTGAATTTGTAAAGGGATTTAAGGGACTGGAGGCCCGGCAGGTGGATGGGAGTGATTTTGAAGCCTCCTATCAGGTGATGTCCGCTGCCATCGGCGATGTCAGAAAAGAAAGAAAACCGGTGGTAATCCATGCCACCGTACCGCTGTTGGGACATCATACCTCCGGTGTCAGAAAAGAATGGTACCGCTCTCCGGAAGATCTTGCAGCCCATGGCCTGCGGGACCCGTTAATAAAACTCGGGAAAGGATTGTCCGAAGTGGGGATAAGTGAGACAGAGATCTCCAGGCTGGAAAAGGAAGTGGAAACCGGGGTGGCCTCCGACTTCGCCGCGGCCTGCGCGGCACCGGAACCGGATTTGGCCGGGGTGGAAGCACCGGTATTTGTTCCAACCATGATAACGGTGGAGAAAGGGCAGCGCGCACCGGCTAACGGAGAGAAGGTCATGATGGTGGACGCGGCTTTGCACACCATGGAGGAGATATTAAGGGAGTATCCCGAAGCGGTTTTTTTCGGGCAGGATGTCGGCAAACGATTGGGCGGTGTATTTCGGGAAGCGGCCACATTGGGCGATAAATTCGGGGATCACCGCGTATTCAATACGGCTATCCAGGAAGCTTATATCGTTGGATCCACCGTAGGTTTATCGGCGGTGGGCGTCAAGCCCGTAGTCGAAGTACAGTTCGCCGATTATATTTATCCCGGCTTAAACCAGTTGGTGAGCGAAGTGGCCAAGTCATGTTACCTGTCAATGGGAAAGTTTCCCGTACAGATGGTGCTCAGGGTGCCGGTGGGGGCTTATGGTGGCGGTGGGCCTTATCATTCAGGCTGCATTGAGTCTATGCTGCTTTCGATCAAGGGTATAAAGATCGCCTATCCTTCTAACGCAGCCGACATGAAAGGATTATTAAAGGCAGCCTTCCTGGACCCTAATCCCGTCATCATATTGGAACATAAAGGACTTTACTGGAGCAAGGTGCCCGGTACCCATGACGCCCAAAGGATCGAACCGGATGCGGATTATATGTTGCCTTTTGGTAAGGGTGAGGTAATCCTGGCGGCGGATGACAGCCGCGTGGAAACAGGATCTTCCGCCGTGGTGATCACTTATGGCATGGGCGTTTACTGGGCCAGGGAGGCTGCACGGCATTTCCCTGGAAATATTGAAATAGTGGACTTACGGACCCTTTGTCCGCTGGATGAGGAGTTGGTTTTTGCTGCAGTGAAAAGGCATGGAAAATGCCTGGTGCTTACGGAGGAACCGTTGACAGATTCTTTCGCGCAGGCGCTGAGTGGCCGCATCATGCAAAACTGTTTTGCTTACCTGGATGCGCCGGTGCGGACAGTTGGTGCACTGGATCTGCCGGCCGTACCCATGAATAAGGGACTGGGAGCCGCCATGCTGCCTTCAGCGGAAAAGGTGCGGCAAGCCCTGCATCAATTGTTGACAGCATGATCGGTCATTCAAAAATAGGTTGACATATTTTATGTACCCTACCACTAAAACCCTGTTGGACGCGGCATCCCTAAAGGATATGATTTATCCTTTGAAGGAGTCTTTACTACAAAAGATAATAAAGCCGCGGAGAAACCTACATGTCTTCAATGGACAGGCCAATGAAATCAGCTTGATAACCGGAGAGCTGCGCCTGGAGATTTTTGGCCTTTTGCTTTAAAGCAGGGATACGGATATTTCCTTTCTTGCGCTTTGCTTCTCCAAAAATGACTGATTTCTCCAGTTCGTTGATGGCTACGATATCAATTTCATTCTGATTGCCTTTTTCCCAATACGTGCCAATAGTTGAAAAATTACCTTCCTCGATCATTTTTTCGATAAAGAATTTTTCGAGAATACGTCCGCTATAGGTTGGATAATCCCGCTTAATAATTTCTTTTAGATAGGTAAGGTTCCCGATTTCTACCGTGCTTCGGTATTTATAAATAAATCGGAACCAAAAATTCATGAAGTTATCGTTGATCTGGTATTTGACCGACCGACTGCCGGGCTTTGCAAAGATTGGCCTCACTTTACTCACCAGGCCGAACTCACTTTCCAACCGATCTAAAAATCCGCCTACCGCCATCTCCATCATGGATTCAATTTCCGCCCGGCACGTTTTGGAAGAAGCGATCAGTGACAAAATGGAAAAATAGTTTCCATATTCCTTGCCAAATTCATCTATGAGCACGTTCTTTCCTTCATCCAAAAAGAGGGAGTTTTCGCTCAGCATCACATTTAAAATGGATCTGAAAGTAAACGCTTTTTCTTCGATCAGCAATTCAACATATTTGGCTACGCCGCCTGTCACCATGTAGAAGGCAAGCAGATATTCATTTGTATAATCCGGACGGTAATCCGCCAGGACTTCCTTAAGGGTATAAATTGTAAAGGCTTTCAGGTTTATTCTTCCGGTTGCCCTGCTGAAGAGGGGCTCTTTGGCGTGCTCAAATATCCGGCTCATCAGCGAATAAACCGATCCACATAGGATCAAATTAATTTTGCTTGATCCTTTTTGGCTGTCCCAGATGTTTTGCATATCGCTATAAACAGCAGGGTTGACCCTGTTGAATTCCTGAAATTCATCGATCACCAGCGTGAAATGCTCCGTTTTGGACAATTCCATCAAATAGCCAAATACGTTTTTAAAGGTCTTCAGTTCTCCGAATATTTCCACTTGTAGCTTATGCCGGATTTCTTGCACAAATTCTTCACAAAGCAAGGCCTCATTTTTTTGGCGACAAAAAAATATACCATAAATTTGCCTTGGTTTGACTTCACCAGAAGGCTTGTTTTTCCAATCCTCCGTCGACCGACAACAAAAGTCATTTGAGCGGTTCGCCTTGATCGCTCTTCAATTTTTTGAAGTAAGTTGAGCCTTTTCGCGGTGATGGAATTTCATCGTTTCTTATTTATCGCAATCCACATTACAGTAATGGCCATTGCGATACGAAGGTCCTAATATCCTGAGAATTAGCCATCTTAAGCATCAGGCAACATAAAATCATGGAGATCTGCACGTCTGCCAATTCTAATCATTTTGCTGATGCAGGAGTGAGGCACTCCTTTCTTATGCTCTGCAGGAGAGATTATAGGAAGACGTTTTTTGCCATGTGCGGGGTGTTTTCATACGCCGAAAAAACAGTGGATGCAAAAAAGCACTGCTCGTTTTTGTGCCCGGGATGATGACAAATTGCCTGATTGTTTGCCCGAACGGCTGTTTTTTTAGTGTAAAAACAGAAAGACGCAATTTCTTTTCTTTTTGTTGGATCCCTATCCCTGGTCAGGATTGCGTGCTGTAAACCGCTTTCCTGATACGTACCAACTGCTCAAGAAGGTTTTCCAGCAGATCGAGCCTTAACATATTGGCCCCATCGGACAGGGCATGTGCGGGATCCGGATGCGTTTCAATAAAAATACCGTCGGCGCCTGCTGCGATGGCTGCTTTAGCGATGGTCCCGATAAGTTGTGGATTACCGCCCGTGACGCCACTGGTTTGGTTGGGTTGTTGAAGACTATGGGTACAATCCATCACTACAGGTACATCATGGGCTTGCATCCAGGGAATGTTGCGGTAATCCACCACCAGATCCTGGTAGCCAAATGTGGTCCCTCTTTCGGTGAGCAAAATCCCTTCATTGCCTGACTGTCGGATCTTGTCGACTGCAAATTTCATGGCAGGGCCGCTTACAAACTGTCCTTTCTTTACGTTGACGATCTTTCCCGTTTCAGCTGCGGCGACAAGCAGATCTGTCTGACGGCAAAGGAATGCCGGGACCTGCAATATATCCACATATCCCGCGGCCATCCGGGCTTCTTCAGGAGAATGGATGTCGGAGGTGACGGGTAGATGGAAGGTGTCCTTTACTTTCTTTAATAATAATAATGCATCCTTATCTCCGATGCCGGTAAAGGAGTCCAGTCGGGTCCGGTTTGCCTTGCGATAAGAAGCTTTAAAGACATAGGGGATCTCCAGCCGCCGGCATACCGCACTCACTTTCTGCGCGACGGTCATGAGCAAAGCCTCATCTTCCACCACGCAGGGGCCGGCAATAAGAAAGAAATTGTCAGGATGATAGCCGTTGGCAAATAAGTTTTTCAGGTCAGTCATGCTCAATGAATTGAATTTTTATGAATTGACGGCATCCCTCGATGGTAACAGGGAATTGGAAACGGTTTCTTGGCCTGCCACGTGGCTGAAGTTGCTATCGACGGTGTCCGGTATTTCTCGTTGCGTCCTGTATGGATAGAGCAAACGCAAGGTCATTAAAAACTGGTCCCGTCTCAAAGGCCGCGAATGTGCCTTCACAGCAAATCCTCTATCTACTTGCTTCCGGCTTCATACGTTTTAAGATAGTCCTTGATGCGATGCATGAGTCCGTCGCTGACCGGTACAACGGGCAGCCGGAAATTGTTCCCGCAGATCCCGGCGGCAGACATAAAAGCCTTCACACCGGCAGGGTTGTTTTCTGCAAACATCAGCTCAAATCCATGCATCATTTTATAATGGAGCCGGCGGGCCTCCCCGAAGTCGCTGCTTAGCGCGGCATGTATCATATCGGACATATCCTTTGCCATAAAATTACCGGCGACGGAGATCACCCCCCGCATCCCGCAGGCGATTTGCGACATTGTAAGCATGTCATCACCTGAAACGACCGTGAAATCAGCCGGTTTATCCCGGATGATTTGCATGCATTGCACCAT
>DASULB010000138.1:0-4435 GCA_036278455.1 Chitinophagaceae bacterium
CATATCTCTGATAACTGGTCAGTGTTTCGTGCCTTCAATCCCTATTACGCCATTAAGCTGCTGGCCACCTACCCCAAAGGCTTTCTGATCCTGGGGGCCGTCTTCCTGTGTACCACCGGTGCGGAGGCACTGTATTCCGACATGGGGCATTGCGGCAGGGATAATATCCGCGTTTCGTGGATTTTTGTGAAGATATGCCTCATCCTTAATTACCTGGGACAAGCTGCCTGGTTCCTGAACTACAAGGGGCAAATCCTTCCGGAGAATTCAAAGGTGTTTTTCAACATCATGCCCGCGTGGTTTGTACCCATAGGCATCACCATCGCCACCCTGGCGGCCGTCATCGCCAGCCAGGCCATGATCACCGGGTCTTTTACCCTGGTGAGCGAGGCCATCAAACTGAATCTGTGGCCGAAGATGAAGATCAATTACCCGACCGAAGAAAAAGGACAGCTTTTTATTCCCGGCATTAACCTTTTGCTCTGCATCGGATGCGTGGCGGTAGTGCTCATCTTCAACGGGGAATCCAAGAATATGGAGGCGGCCTACGGCCTTTCCATCACTATCACCATGATCATGACCTCCTGCCTTCTGATCTATTACATGATGCTCAAGCGGGTGAAAAAGGGCTGGATCGCGCTGTACCTGATCGTTTACCTGACGATCGAATTTTCGTTCTTTTTCGCCAACATGGATAAATTCCCGCACGGCGGTTATGTAAGCGTCGTGATCGGTGGCGCCCTTTTCATGGTAAACTATATCTGGTACCAGTCCCGCAAGATCAGGAACCGTTACGTGGAATTCGTTAAGATGGAAGGCTACCTGCCCCAATTGCAGGAGCTCAGCAACGACAACAGCATCCCCAAATATGCCACCCACCTGGTATACCTCACCAGTGCCAACAACCCCAAGGAGATCGAGCACAAGATCATTTACTCCATCTTCAACAAAAAGCCCAAGCGTGCCGATATTTATTGGTTTCTACACGTGGACGTGCTGGATGAGCCATACCGTTGTGATTACATCGTGGAAACACTGATCCCCAATGAAGTGATCCGGATCGAATTCCGCCTGGGCTTCCGCGTGGAACAACGCATCAACCTGATGTTCCGCAAAGTGGTGGAAGACATGGTGCGCAAGAAGGAAGTCAACATCACCAGCCGCTATGATTCCCTCAGCAGGAACAATGTGACGGGGGACTTCCGCTTTATCGTCATGGAGAAATTTCTCTCTCATGACAACGACCTTCCCCTGGCGGAACGATTCATCATGCGCGGCTATTTCTTTTTAAAGAAGATCAGCCTTTCGGAAGAAAGGGGCTTCGGCCTGGACTCCAGCTTTGTGACGGTGGAAAAATTTCCGCTCATCATCGCCCCCGTCACCGACCTTAGCCTGAGAAGGGTCTATGAATAAATTTCGTGGCATTCCCCTCTATGTACTAGTCATCATCTCAATTGTCCACTATAAACTGGTAGGATGTATCCAATCAAACCTTTAGCATAGGCGAGCCATCTATCGATAGGCTTACGGACAATGCTGTTAAACTGGAATTAACAGGCGAATCCAAATACAGATAACAATACGAAGGATAGCAATCCACAACAGCCTAATAATGAAATACCAATTGATCAAATTAAGCCGACATTGCCCCCGTTCGTCATAAAAGGGAAGGATCACTTTCCATGCGTCTGAAACGCACTCCCCTCCCCCTCTTCCTCGTCATCCTCTTCCTCTATACCATAACAGCTTTAGGTATAATGGGCCAGTGACTAACTGCCAGTCAGCTTTGATTTTCCTATGAATAATCTTAAGTCGTTATTAAAAAACAGCAACATAAGATTGACATTTACAATATATCCAGGTCTCTGGCTACATAATAACTTGGCACTAAGGGTCGATAGCCGATTTTCCGAAGTTTAGAGCAGTCTATGATCCCTTCGAAAGGATCTTTAAGCGGTCCTGGGTCCAGATTGAAGACCTCGGCTGCTTTTCCGACAGAATCCGCCAATTCATAAAGGGTAATGGGAGCATCGTCAACAACATTAAATATTTGGCCCTTTAGCTGGTCCTGTTGCAATAATAAAAAGAGCCCCTGGGCTACATCCAGATGATGCACCATGTGCATTCTTGAACCGGGGTGGCTTTTCCAGTCTTTTAGCACGGACATGATTTCTGCAATATGCGGGTCCTGATCGCCATAGACGAAACCCAGACGCAGTATGCGTACATCCAGATCCAGTTTCAGGAGTTCCTGTTCCGCGGCGATCTTGCTGGCGCTATAGGCTCTGGGGTTATTGATATCGACAACGTCATCTTCTTTGGCAGGATGGCCATAACCGGCACTATAGACATTGCTTGTACTGACAAATACAAATCGTTTTACGCCAGCTGCCATGGCAGCGTGGGCTAAAGCGACTGTACCCGCATGATTGGTTTTGACGATCCCTTCATTATCGGTAAAGGTCCTGAATAAGGCGGCTAAGTGCACAACTGCATCCATACCTGCAACCGCAGGGGGTAAAGAGTCTGGTGCGTAAAGGTCCCCCACTACCACTTTGGTGCCAGGCAATGCCTTGGCGGCGTCCCGTACCAATATGGTTACCTCATGGCCTTTTGCTAGCAGGCGGGGCACAAACCTGCTTCCGACTTTTCCTGTTGCCCCTGTGACTAATATTTTCATGGGACAAAGTTCCGGAAAAATCGAAGATCGTGTGCATGATAATCAAACCATAAACTATGATTATCAAACTTTCCGAAAAGCGCTTGGCGTGATCCCAGTATTGCGTTTAAAATAGTTATTAAAATAAGCCGGATAGGCAAAACCTAAGGCATAGGCAATATCGGCCACGCTCCAGTTGGTATGTTGCAGTAGCTCTTTTGCTTCCAGGGTGATGCGCGCGGCGATATGCGCAGAGGTGGGTTTGCCGGTGATTTCTTTTACGGCACGGTTCAGGTAATTGATATGTACTGCAAGGTTTACTGCAAAGTCCTGCGGACTACGCAGTTTTAGCGGATCGTGGCTTTGTTCGATTGGAAATTGCCTTTCCAGTAAGTCCATAAAGAGGTGGGTAATGCGGCTTGTTCCATTTTTATATGGTGTGATTAATGTTGAGGGTTGTATGCGCATGGCTTCATGGATGACTAATGAGATACAGCTTTTAATCAAATCCGCTTTATGCAGGTAATCCCCATTATATACAGTAAGCATTTTTTGAAAGAGGCTGCTAAAAAAAAATGCCTGCTCCTTATTCAGGGCAACGACCGGCTTATCTCCTACCCGGAATAAGGGGGACTGCTGCATTTCCCGGGTGCTGATAAAGTTTTCGGTAAATATGCAAGCGTAGCCTCCGGTTCGGCTGACGCTGTGCAGGATGGAATGCGTTACTTTTGGATTGATAAAAACAAGGGCTGCTCCTTTGATGTCTATTACCTGACCGCCAAATCCAAAGGTCATTTCGCCATTTACCAGGCCCATTTTATAAAAGTCATGCCGTCCCGGCCGAACGGGTGTCACCGAAGAGGCAGGCAATGCATGCACTTTAAATCCTTTTAATTTTAGCTCCTCCCAACTTAATCCGGGAATAGTTGTCTCCATTGGGCAAAATTAATAAAATCAAACCTTATGTATACAGATGCAGGCATAGATGCAGCGATTCAGCAGCTAATTTTCTTTCCTTCCCGGTAATTTCCGGGTATACCCCCTCATGCTATAATTTAACCTTATAGCATGTCGATTTGATCCCTCTCTTTAATGTTCTCTGATTTACCTTTTTTCTTTAAAATCCAACCGCCATTTCAGCGGGATTATTCATATTAGTTAAGACTACAGCAGCAGTGACGCAGCTCCCAGCTGTCAGCTCGCCCATCTTATTTGGGAACGTTCTTCAAAGGCCAAATCTGTCTTTTTAATATCCACGTAAGTGAAGGTCCCAATTAGCTGTTTCCATAGATGTTTAACGGTCAGTTTGCTTCGGCTTTTAGAATGGTTACTATATCGCCACTATATACTGTAAGTTGCACGGTCATGTGTGTTTTACCACCGGATATAAAGGTTACCACCAAATAAGAAAAAATGATCCCCCTTTGAGCCATATGTTATTTCAGTAATCCAGAGCACTGTTTTTCCCTTTTTCCGGTGGGTGGTTTCAGTTTAATGCCTTGTTAAAAATCTCTTCATTTTGGGGTGCTGCTCAAAACCGCGGTTGCCGGGGCAATAAGCGAAATAGTCGCCTCATTTACAACTTATAAGTCCGTACTCAATATCTATTAATAATACTTATAATGATCCAACAGGGCAAATTCTAATAATTCTGTGCCCCACCACGTTGACAGCATACCCTAACGGCCAGTCGTGCTATCATTGGCAATATTTAAGCTGGCTAAAGACAACTCGAATAAGAACACGCAAGCCCATCAACCTTCTCCTCACAAGTGA
>DASULB010000139.1:0-16896 GCA_036278455.1 Chitinophagaceae bacterium
TTCTATAATTTCCAAAGGGAAATTATACGGCTTCATCTCATATCATTTCGTCTCCTGCAGGTGCTTAAATTTTTCTTTCAGTCCTTTTACACTCCTTGTATGCCAATAACCTGTTTCATCAGAAAAGGTAAATTCCGTGAGATATTTTTTGCGAAGATATTTGATCAGGTGAATGATCAACCGGTGCATATCGACGCCGGCCGTGAACATATTGATCTTAAAGGTGAAGAAAACGTCGCATCCATCCAGTTTTGTCTTACGATGCCCGTAAAGATATTCGTGTTGATGAGGAATCAGATTTCCATTGGATTGGAAACATAAATCGATCGCCGGACATCCCGGGGGCATGAGGCAAATTCCATACACATGGTTGTCGTAATTATGTTCGGATTGGATCGGTTCGGGTGCCCCTTCGTTAAACAGCAGATAGTCCCATTCATAGCAATCCGCAATATCTTTTACTTCTTCGGTCAGTTCAGGCAATAACGCGGTATCTCTTATCCGGCCACTGTAGTATATATTTAATTCCGGAACTGAATTGTTTTTAGGTACTTCCTGCATAAAGACAAAAATAATTAATTTATCCTGTTTTTTTGAAAAGAAGATTCCACCATACTTCCCTCGGATCATTAATAGCAAATCCTTATAAAATGAACAGTTTGCCACAGGGAGGCCAAATGTGGAAGATCGAATTTCCGGATGATACACCAGACCAAGCAGTAAGAGTCCTTTTGTGAAGTTAAACCCGTCAGGATGCCCCCGATCATTGCTGCAATTAAACCATTTCCTGTTTTGACCGGCATTGAGTTTCAATCTTTGCCGGAAAGGATATTGAGAATGACGATAACTTTGTTAATTTCGATTGAATGTTACAGACCTTTTCTGCAGATAATTTTCATCTTATTTGCGACAGGCTTTCTTCCAAAGAACCTGTGCTCGCGTTCATTATTAAAAAGTTTGGCTATCCACCCATGTGGACAAGACCAAACACTTTCGAGACCCTGGTGCATATTATACTGGAACAACAGGTATCACTGGCTTCTGCGTTGGCTGCATTGAACAAGCTTCGTGAAAGATTAATCAGGATCACACCAGGCGGGGTACTTGAATTGACGGACGAGGAGTTCAAGGCCTGCTATTTCAGCCGCCAGAAAATGTCCTACACCAGGTCGTTGGCCGAGGCAATCAGAAGTGGGAGGTTCAGTCTGGAAGCAATGGAGGAATTGCCAGACAATGCAGTGCGCGCAAAGCTTATTGCGCTGAAAGGTTTTGGTAATTGGACGATAGATGTCTACCTCATGTTTGTGCTGCGGCGGGCGGATGTCTTCCCTATGGGGGACCTTGCGGCGGTAAAGGCGCTGAAGCAGATCAAAACATTGCCCAACGATATCACAACGGCGGGGCTGCTCGATATAGCAGCCAGCTGGAAGCCCTACCGAACGGTGGCTACCATGATATTGTGGCATTATTACCTGTCTACAAAACGCAAGAAATAGATTGCCACGCAATGAAATAATGAAAGGCTCTATGGATGCCGGGTATGAAAGGACGGTGTAGGATTTTAGCGGTGGGGTGGTATCTTTGTATCAAAGGAAATCATGATGATGCATAAAATAAGCGAATTAAGGGCAGGGCTGTTATTTTGTCTTTTGCTGGTGGCGGGTGTGTTTTCCACACGCCCGGCGGACAGCATGGTGCAGGGCCGTCCGGGAGATACACTGGTCCATGGTGTGCCCAGGATGGTATCCAGACAGTTTAAGTTTACGGAAGGCCCGGCATCAGACCGTCATGGAAATGTCTTTTTTACCGATCAGCCCAATAATAAGATATGGAAATACGGTACGGATGGCCGGCTGTCCGTGTTTATGGATACCGCGGGCCGGGCCAACGGCATGTTTTTCGACCCTAAAGGAGATCTGATCGCCTGCGCAGACGAGCATGATCAGTTATGGTCGATTGCTCCAGATGGCAAGGTCACGATCCTGGTGAGTGCTTTTCAGGGAAAGCGGCTCAATGGCCCCAACGATGTATGGGTGGATCCCAAGGGCGGCATCTATTTTACAGATCCTTATTATCAGCGGGATTACTGGAAGCGGACCCGTCCCGACATGAAGAGCCAGGATGTTTATTACCTGGCCCCCGGTTCCGGGACCCCTGTCAGGCTTGAAACAGGACTTGAAAAGCCTAACGGGATCGTCGGCACTGCGGATGGGAAAAGACTGTTTGTAGCCGATATCCAGGCGGGCAAAATATATTCATTCCGCATTGCCGGCGGTGGTATCTTAAGAGACAAGCAGGTTTTTGTCGCTGATCGGCGCACCGACGGCCTGACCATAGACCGCAAGGGTAATCTTTATGCAGCAGGTAAAGGCGTTAGCATCTATAATTCACAGGGTACTAAAATAGGCCAGATCGCGATTGACGAACCCTGGACGGCAAACATTTGTTTTGGAGGCAAGCGCGACAATGAACTGTTTATCACAGCTTCCACGGCCATTTATGTGGTAAAGATGCCCGTAAGGGGTGTTCGTCCGTAATCTTCTTTCAAGGCCTTTAATTCTGATCAAAAAAGATTTTGTTGGTTTGAATAATTGTTCTACATTTGTAGAGTAATATTACAAAACGTAGAACATGAAATTATCCCGAACGGAAGAGCAATTAATGGAGCTTATCTGGAAACAGGGAAAAGTTTTCCTAAAGGAGCTCATAGAGTCTTATCCCGAACCCAAGCCCGCGGCTACGACCATTGCGACTTTGATAAAGAGGATGCAAAACAAGGGTTTTGTGGGCTACAGGCTTTTAGGAAACTCGCGGCAATATTATCCACTGATCGAAAAAGAGGCTTATTTCTCAAATCATATGAAAGGAATCGTTAAGCATTATTTTGATAATTCGGCCCTGCAATTCGCCTCTTTTTTTACCACTACGTCCGGTTTATCTGCAGGAGAGCTGGAAGAACTCAAAAAAATTATAGATAAGGAGATTGAAAAGAAACAAAAATGACCGGTTATATTATCAGGATGATTCTTTGCTCGGCGTTGTTCCTTCTGGCATATCAGGTTGTTTTGGAGAAGGAGAAAATGCACCGGTTTAACCGGATGTATCTCCTGGGTGGTCTTGTTTTTTCTTTGTTTGTGCCGCTGATCGGGTTTCAATATGCCGCCCAGGTGCTTTATCCCCTGCAAGGCAGCTTATTGCCCGAACCAGCTCCGGGGAAAATGCCGGGGGGGCTGACAATTGTTCCGGTAAGAGAAGGCTTTTCCTGGTCTCTGGTTCTTTTGACGGCTTACCTGGCCATCGCCCTTTTCCTGCTATTTCGCTTGGTCAGGAATCTGCTGGTCATTAACAGCAGGATAAAATGCGGCACCGTAATATCCTATCAGGGTGCCAAAATTGTCCTGATGGAAGGACCAGTGTCCCCGCATAGCTTTTTAAGCCACATTTTTATCAGCAACGAGGATTATACCCGGGGAAAGATTGAAGGGGAGATTCTGTATCATGAACTAACCCATGTACTTCAAAGACATTCTCTGGATATCCTCTTTGTTGAATGTCTGCAAGTCATGATGTGGTTCAACCCCATCCTTATCCTGTATAAAAGGGCTATTAAACTCAACCATGAGTTTTTGGCGGACGACGGGGTGACCGGCATCTACGGAGATATTCGTGGCTATCAGCGTTTAATCATCAGCAAGACCATTACGCCGCGGCGTCCTTTCATCGCCAGCCGGTTTGATTTTCTCATTACTAAAAAACGATTGATCATGATGACAAAGAGAACATCCGGGGCAAAGGCTTTCGCCAAAAAAGTGGCCATGCTCCCCGTAGTAGCGGGATGCCTGTTTTTGTTCAGCGCCGGTATCAGCGCGCAGTCCGATACGGTGGGACCGCAAGAGGTGGTGAGGGATCAGGGGGTGCCCCTCCCATCTGCTCAACCAAAAGATCCCGGCGCATTACAGCGGGAATACGACATGCTGCTGAATAGATACAAAACAGTGAATGATAAGGGATATGTTGCCTATAAGGAATTCTCCCAGGCAGATAAGCAAAGGGCGGAAGCCATCTACCGGGCGATGAGTAAAGCGCAACAGAAAAAACAGGATGTTTTTTTTATCCCGCCTCCGGCTCCGGTGAAAAGACGGGAACCGACCATGGAGCAATTAAAGCGATGGACAAATGCCGGACTCTATGGTGTCTGGATCGATGACAAAAGAATCACCAATGAGGAATTAAATCATTATAAGCCTGCGGATTTCGGAACCTTTTTTGCAAGCGCGCTGACGGAAGCGGCCCAAAAGCATGACGGGTTTAAGGTCCAGATCGATTTGATGACCCAGCCTTACTATGCATCTTATTATCAAAAAGCCATCCATAGCAAGGGAATGCTCATGGGATACAAGCGTATCAAAGCAAATGCGACTGGAAAGATACGTTAGGGATTCTCTTTTACCTCTTCATAATCAATGTATTCCCCTTCCCGAACCTTATTTTGCTGGGGAGGAGGTGGGGGCGGTGGCGTTGCATTCTGCCGTTGTTGTTCCTGACGCAGGTTGTCCTGCATCCGGTTCTGCATCTCCTGCATGTGCTCACGCACTTTCTTACTCGACCGGTAAATGGGAATGATAAAATCGAAAACCAACCGGTACAGGAAATAAATGAAGAGAATCTCAAGTGCTACTTCTAAAAACCTACCCATAAAACAAAGGTACCTCTAATTTTCCGGAAATCCGCCACTGTAAATGACTTTAAGTTTTAATTAACGACCTGAAATTGCCGAAACATTACTGAAAAGTCTGTGCAATAGAAGCGCTGTCCACGGCCATTTTCCGGTTGTATTCCCAGCATAATTTCCGGTAAGTCACCAGATCCACGATCGTGCCAACGAGGCAAAGGCCGCCGGTAAACAAATAAAGAATCCCCATGCCGATCTGGTTGACCATAAAACGTTGCACCCCGGCCACGACAATGAAGCCCAGAAGGGTTACCAGCAAAATGGTCTGCGGATCCTTGCGGCGGCTTTGATAAATGCTGTAAAACTGCTGCTGCTGGTAATCATTCATGCCGGCCAGTAAATTTTGCAAAAACTGGAACTCCTGCTGTTCAATACCGGGGAGCGTCCAAAAACTGTTGGGATCCATAGGAACTATTTTTGAGTGTTTTATAGAAATCGATGGAAAGTACGACAATACGGTGCAAAATAACCACCAGCGCGAAGCCTCCCAGTGGGTGACTGCGCCAGGAATCGGCGATGTCACCCCGAAGCAGAAAGGCGATTGCGTGTCCCAGTCCGCAGCCGGGGCAATGATGCCAGCCCAGCAGGCGAAAAACACAAATGCTGTAGTGGGGCGTCGTGGGGTCGGTAATCCCCAGTAAGACCAGGGCGCTGGTCCAAAACAGCAGTTCGAGTGGAATTTTTTTAAGCATATATTTCACTTCACAAAGTAGAAAGTACTTTGAATGGCGAAAATATTATGAAGCGAGGAGGGCCTGATCCGGGAACTTATCAGGCCCTTCGGATCAGCCGTACTATCCAGATCAGGATGATGGCGCCGATAAGGGCGATGATCAGCCGACCGATGATGCTGCCGCCGGAAGCCACGCCGAACCAGCCAAGCACCATCCCGCCAATCCAGCCTCCAATAAGGCCTACGATAATGTCTACGATGATGCCGAAGCCGTCGCCCCGCATAATTCTGCCGGCCAGCCAACCGGCCACGCCTCCGATAATAAGGGTCCAGATCATGGGAAAAGGATTTGATTCAGTTTGTGAAATTAACTTATTTTTAACAATATTGGAATTTTTCGGAAATTGTTGTTTCAAATTTTTTGGATGAAAGAAAAAGTGTACTTTTGCACCGGATATGAGATACACAGGAAGGGGACAGCGCGTGTCCCCTTCTTTATTGCTCCCCATGAATGGATAAGGAAAATACCATAAACACCATAGGCCGGTTTGTTGAAGATGAGCTGAAATCCCTGCCGGATTACTTTCTGGTAGAGGTGAAAATGTCGCCTTCCCGTGATGTGAAGGTATTTATCGATGCGGACGGCAATGCCTCTATTGACAGGCTGGCCGCTATTAACAGGGCCTTATATAAGAGGATTGAGGCGTCAGCGCTGTTTGGGGAGGGAGGTAATTTTTCGCTGGAAGTTTCCTCACCGGGCCTGGATGAGCCATTGAAGCTCCACCGTCAGTACCGGAAGAACATCCACCGCCGCGTGGAAGTACAGCTGAATGACGGGACAAAAAAAGAGGGTGAGCTGCAGGAAGTGTCCGAAGATGTATTGCGGTTGGAACAAGCGGTAGGAAGCAAAAAAGAAAAGCGAACAGTGTTCATTGAAATACCTTTTAATCAAATAAAGTTTACCAAAGTATGTGTGGTTTTTTAAAAAACTAAAACATGGCAAGTATTAATCTGATAGAATCTTTTGCAGAGTTCAAGGAAGCGGAAAACATTGACCGTCCTACCTTGATGAAAGTATTAGAGGACGTGTTTAAGACGCTTTTGCGCAAGAAATATGGTTCGGATGACAATTTTGATGTCATCGTAAACACGGAAAAGGGTGATCTGGAGATCATCCGCAGACGCGAGATCGTCGAAGACGGTGCCGTAGAAGACCCCAATGTGCAGATCGCTTATTCCGACGCGATCGCACTAGAGCCTGATTATCAGGTGGGTGAAGAGGTGTATGAGGAAGTGGATATTTTTGAATTCGGCCGAAGGGCTGTACTGGCCGCCAAACAAACGCTCAGTGCGCGCATTGGTGATCTGAAAAAAAATATATTATTGGGTAAATACGCCGAGCGGGTGGGTGACATTGTTTCCGGAGAGGTATACCAGGTCTGGAGAAAGGAAGCATTGTTGCTCGATGACGAAGGGAATGAATTATTATTGCCGAAGTCTGAACAAATCCCTTCGGATTTCTTTAAAAAAGGAGAGACCGTACGCGCCGTTGTGAGAAAGGTGGAAATGAAAAACAACATGCCCGCCATTATCCTGTCCCGTACACACACGTCTTTTTTGGCTAAATTATTGGAGATAGAAGTACCTGAGATCTTTGATGGTCTGATCGTTATCCGCAAAATCGTGCGGGAACCCGGAGAACGGGCGAAGGTAGCGGTTGAATCTTATGATGACCGCATTGACCCGGTTGGGGCATGCGTGGGAATGAAGGGAAGCCGGATTCACGGCATCGTACGTGAGCTGAGAAATGAGAACATCGATATTATCAATTTCACCAATAATATTCAATTGCTGATCCAGCGTTCGCTTACACCTGCGAAAATATCGCATATGGATCTGGACGCTGAGAACCTCTATGTGGCGGTATATCTGAAGCCTGACCAGGTGTCGCTGGCCATAGGCAAGCGGGGCGTCAACATTAAACTGGCGCAGGAATTGACGGGATACGAGATCGATGTATACCGCGATGAGGAAAATGATACGGAATATGATGTTGACCTGGATGAATTTTCAGATGAAATTGAAAGCTGGATTATCGATGAGTTGAAAAAAATCGGATGCGATACCGCGCGCAGCGTTTTGGAGTTGAGTGTGGAGGAAGTGGTCCGTCGGGCTGACCTGGAAGAAAAGACCGTACTGGATGTCCGGCGTATTTTACAGGAAGAATTCGAGGAAGACGAAAGTGCGTAATGCGATTACGCCTTTGGTGAAGTCGCGTAACACTCATGAGAATTTAATCTGTTGTGCGGGTGAATCTTAAAAAAAACAACAAAAGGGAGTATCACTGAATGGCTGTAACAACCAAAACACCGCGATTACTGGCTGCCGCCAAAGAGTTTAACATCGGGAAAGAAACCCTGGTGGACTTTTTGAAGGCAAAGGGATTTAAGTTGGATGACGTAAAGCCCAACACCCGGTTGTCGGAGGAAATGTATGAATCCCTGCAGGATGAATTTCAGCAGGACAAGGTAAATAAACGTAAGAGCGATCAGATTGATTTGCCCAAGGGGGTTGCTGAGTCCGCTGCGAAAGAAAAGGAAGAACAGGCGGAAAGGGAGAAAGAGAAAGAAAAAGAAAAGGAGAAAGAAAAGGAGAGCCAGGAGAAAGCCGAAGCCGCACCAGCACCTGAAATGCCCGTGGAAGAGCCGGCTACAGTGGCTGTGACGGAGACACCTGTCGAAGAAGTAACGGAGCCTTCGCCCGCTCCTACGGTGGATGAACCGGAAGGACCCACTGCAGAAACGCCTGAAGAAGCGCCTGCCGAACCGGTAAAAGAAGAAACAAAAACAACCGGGCCCCGGGTCAAGGTGGTTGATACCATTGATCTGGCAAGTATTAATGAGGCCACCCGTCCGAAGAAGGGCGCGGGCAAGCATAAGAAGAAGGAAGAAAAACCGGCACCTGCCCCCGTGGAGGCTGAAGTGGCCGCCGAAGAGGTCTCCGGCGAAGTGGAGACGGAAGAACCGTCAAAGACGCAGGCACCGGAACTAACCGCGGAAACACCTGACACGGAGCCGCGCAAGATGGACCTGAGGGGAGCAAAGCTCTCAGGACCCAAATTAGTAGGCAAGATAGAACTTCCCGTACCGCAGGAACGAAAAGAAAAAGAACATAAGAAAGATCATAACAAGCGTAAACGCAAACGCATTCCGCTTGAGAAGAAAACAGAACCCTCACGGGATGCCGGTAACAGGGGTGATGTTAAACGGGGGCCCGCACATGTCCGCAAAGACAGAAAGGGTAAGACCCATGTAGAACATGAGATAGACGAAAAGAAGATACAGGAAAAAATCCGGGAAACGCAGGCCAAACTTGCCGGCGCATCCAGGGGCAAGAGCCTTAAAGCGAAATACCGTCGTGCCAAGAGGGAAGAAATGGCGGAACAGCAGGCCGCGCATGCGGCGGAGGAAAGCGGCAGGTTACAGGTGACGGAATTCATCTCTGTCAATGAATTCGCCAGTCTGATGGACGTTAGCTTCGCCGATGTCATCAGCAAGTGTATGAGCCTTGGGATCATGGTATCAATTAATCAGCGGCTGGATGCCGAAGTCATCGAACTCGTAGCGGGTGAATTTGGTTTCGAGGTTGAATTTATTGATCTGGAAGAACAGGAGGATCTGATAGAGACCGATGACGACGATAATCCGGAAGATATGTTGCCACGCGCGCCCATTGTGACCATCATGGGGCATGTGGACCATGGTAAGACCTCCCTGCTGGATTATATCCGCAATGCCGCGGTAGTGGCCGGCGAGGTGGGCGGCATTACGCAGCACATCGGTGCTTATGAGGTGACACTGGCTTCCGACCGTAAAATATGTTTCCTGGATACACCGGGTCACGAAGCCTTTACCGCCATGCGGGCACGCGGCGCCACCGTTGGTGACATCGCCGTTATTGTTGTGGCGGCTGACGATGCTATCATGCCGCAGACCAAAGAAGCCATCTCTCATGCGCAGGCCGCGGGCTTACCTATGATCTTCGCCATTAACAAAATTGACAAGGACGGGGCCAACCCCGAGCGGATAAAAGAACAATTGTCCGGCATGAACATTTTGGTCGAGGAATGGGGAGGTAAATACCAGTCGCAGGAAATATCGGCCAAAAACGGGACCAACGTGGACCAGCTGCTGGAAAAGATATTGCTGGAAGCCGATCTGCTGGAACTCAAGGCAAACCCGGACCGTCCGGCGATCGGAACCGTTATTGAGGCTTCCCTCGATAAGGGACGTGGATTTGTGACAACAGTCCTGATACAGAATGGTACGTTGCACCAGAGTGATATGATCGCCTCCGGTTCCAACCATGGCAGGATTAAGGCCATGTTCAATGAACGCGGCGGCCGCATTGATGCATCCGGCCCCTCAACGCCTGTACAGGTGCTTGGACTGGACGGTGCACCGCAGGCCGGTGAGAAATTCAAGGTCTTTGAAGATGAATCCGAAGCCAAGTCCGTGGCCAACCGGCGTGCCCAGATCATGCGTGAACAGGGAATACGCGCCCGCAAGCATATCACACTCGAAGAAATAGGCCGTCGTCTTGCGCTGGGTAACTTTAAAGAGCTTAACATCATTATCAAAGGCGATGTGGATGGCTCTGTGGAAGCATTAAGCGATTCTTTCCAGAAACTGTCTACCGATGAGATCGTGGTGAATGTGGTTCACAAGGCCGTAGGGCAGATCACGGAATCGGATGTATTGCTGGCGACCGCATCGGATGCCATCATCGTAGGGTTCCAGGTCCGCCCCTCCATGCAGGCAGGCAAACTGGCTGAAAATGAGAACATAGAGATACGGACATATTCCATTATCTATGACGCTATCGAGGAGATTAAGAGCGCCATGGAAGGAATGCTGGAGCCCAAGATTGAAGAAAAGGTACTTTCCCATGTAGAGGTGCGGGAGACCTTCAAAATCGATAAGGTGACAGTAGCCGGTTGTTTTGTACTGGACGGTAAATTGAACCGGAATATGAAACTGCACCTGGTCCGGGATGGTATTGTGGTGTTTACCGGTGAGCTGGCCTCACTGAAACGTTACAAGGATGATGTCCGTGAGGTGGTTTCCGGTATGGAATGCGGTATGGCCATCAAGAACTATAATGATATCAAGGTCGGGGACGTCATCGAAGGTTTTGAAGAGGTGGAGGTGAAAAGAACCTTGTAACCCCGCGGCGCCGGCTGGGTCAACTCCATGAGCGGGCGGCGTTACGCATAAACTTTTGTTAAAACAGAACCGCTCAAAAAGCCGTTTGCATATTATCTCTAATTTTGGCCATCATGACAAAAAACACCTGGCTGTTTCTATTATTTTTGTGCGTATGCTGTGCTTTTGCGGTAAGGGGACAGGCTCAGAATTATGTATACAATACAGGCGATAAACCTGCCGCGGATAAGATTATCGCGATCGTCGGAGATAAGATCATCCTGCAAAGCGACCTGGAGAACATGCTGGTGAAGCAAAAACAACAGTATAGTTCACTGCCACCGAATGCATCCTGCATGATCCTGGAACAAATGCTCTCTCAAAATGCCCTTACCCTGCAGGCTGAGAAAGACAGTCTGCCAATCAGTGATGACGAAGTGGAGCAGAACCTGGAACACCGCATCAACTATTTTATCAGTATATATGGTTCACAACAGAAGATGGAGCAGGTATTGGGGATGAGTATTTACCAGATAAAGGATAAATACCGCAGCGACATCAAGGATATCATGCTGGCGCAGGCGGAGCAGAAAAAGATCGTGGATGAAGTCAAGATCACGCCGACCGAAGTGGAGGCTTTTTTCAAAAAGATCCCCGCCGACAGCCTGCCTTTCTTCAAGTCGGAAGTGGAAGTAGGTCAGATTGTGATCAATCCCAAGCCCAGCGCTGATGTGGTCGCCTACATTATCGGCCAGCTTAACGGGTACCGCAAGGAAGCGCTGAGCGGTGGTAAATCTTTTGAGATGCTGGCTAATCTCTATTCAAAAGACCTGGCTACGGGCGGGAAGATCCTGACCGTTGACCGTACCCAGCATATGTATGATCCACAGTTTGTGGCGGCAGCCTTCAGGCTGAAGAACGGCGAGATATCTCATGTGTTCAAAAGCCAGTTCGGTTACCACATCATACAAATGGTCAGCCGGGAAGGGAACATCGCCAAGGTCAGGCATATCCTGCTGATCCCACCCACTACTTCGATTGACATCAAAAAGGCCGTCAATAAACTGGACACCGTTCGTGCGGACATCCTCGCGGGAAAAATCAATTTTGGGGAGGCGGCTACCAAATACAGTGATGATGACAATATTCAGTCCGGCACTAAAAATACCGGAGGTATGTTTACCATGCCCGATGGTTCCACTTTTATGAACATGAACGACCTGGACCCGGGTATCGTGCTGTTGCTTGATTCCATGAAAATTGGCAGCCTCTCCCAACCGGTCGTCTATACGCCCAACGAACATATGCCCGAGCAGCGGTCCGTCCGCATCGTTTATTTGAAATCACGCAGCAAGCCCCACAGGGAAAGTCTGCAGGAGGATTACAGCCGGGTGCAGGCCCAGGCCCTGAAAGAAAAGCAATATAAGGCGTTGAATGAATGGTTTAACAAGCACATCCCCGATTTTTACCTGAAGGTAGATCCCGAGTACGCCCAGTGCGGGGACATCAGCAGCTGGGTGAAGGCCGCTTCCACCAGGGCGAAATGATCCCCACCTTTTAGTGATCAGCATATCTTTCAACCTCTTTTTATGCGCATCATCACCTATAATGTAAACGGCATTCGTGCGGCCATCAGGAAAGGGTTCCTGGAATGGCTGGCAACCGATCCGGCGGATATTATTTGTGTGCAGGAGATAAAAGCGCAGAAAGATAACATTGATGCCACCGCCATTGACCAGCTGGGTTATCATCAGTATTGGTATCCCGCTCAGAAAAAAGGGTACAGCGGTGTAGCGGTATTTACCAGAATAAAGCCCCTGGAGGTCCATTACGGCAGTGCATGTATGCAAAGTGATGCCGAAGGGCGTGTTATACGCCTCGATTTCCCGGCCTTTACACTCATCAATGCCTATTTCCCTTCGGGAACCACCGGAGAAGTCAGGCAGCGGTATAAATACCAGTGGCTGGACGAATTTTTAACCTATCTGGAGGGCTTGAAAAAGGAAGTTCCCGGGCTGGTCGTATGCGGCGATTACAATATCTGCCACAAAGCCATCGATATTCATGATCCCGTCAGCAATAAAAATTCAACGGGCTTTTTACCGGAGGAACGCATCTGGATGGATAAATTCTTCGCCGCCGGATTTGTGGACAGTTTCCGGCATTTCAATGCGGAACCGCATCAATACAGCTGGTGGAGTTTCAGGGCTAATGCCAGGGCCAATAACAAAGGCTGGCGCATTGATTATGTAAATGCGACCGAGAACCTGAAAGAACGGCTAAAAGACGCGCGCATCTTTCAGGATATAAAGCACAGCGACCATTGCCCGGTCTTTGTAGAATTCCATGATTGAGAGGACAGATTATTTTGTTCCGTTTTTGACTTTATTTCAGGATGCTTCTGGCTCCGGGTTTTGTGGTTTGTACCCTGTCACCATGATAACGGCATCCTCAAGACGTTTTTCCCATGATCATTTATAATGTTACGGTAAAAGTGGATCAAAGCATCTCTGCTGAATGGCTGGAATGGATGAACGGAACGCTCATCCCGGAGGTGATGGCTACGGGCCTTTTTAGTGATTATCGGATCTGCCACCTGCTGGACCAGGAGGAAGACCAGGGGATTACCTACGTCATTCAGTATACGGCGGAGACCATTGAGCAGTACCGGCAGTACGAAGTCCGCCATGCGGCTGCTCTCCGGGAGGCCTCGTCGACTCGTTTCGGGCCCCAATGTGTGGCTTTTCGTACCCTGATGGCCGTAATTAACTAAACAAATTATCCACACGTAATGCACCATCCTGTTTGGCTTCCAGGACGGCCGGCGAAGCTCCTCTTTTCGTCCGGCAAGGCTATGACAGGCTGGAATGCGCTACTGGAGCGGATTATATAGATTCCGCCCCTGCCGTAAGGGAAGGCTTAAAGGCGAGTGTTCGTCCAAAGCATTGCCTGGGCTATCTTTCAGCCCGTCGGTAAAACGAATGGCAACGGATGAAAAATTTGGTAATCTGTTAAAACACGCTATATTTGCTCCATCACAATCCATTCATTATTATTTAAAAACAATTCACTATGAACAAAGCCGAATTAGTTGACAAAATTGCCAAGGATGCCGATATTACCAAGGCTCAGGCAAACGAAGCACTGGATTCCTTTACCAAGTCGGTTGTTACTACCCTGAAAAAAGGTGATAAAGTAACGCTGGTTGGTTTTGGCACCTTTTCCGTTACCAAACGTGCCGCTCGTGTAGGCCGCAATCCTCAGACGGGTAAAGAAATTAAAATCCCGGCTAAGAAAGTAGCGAAATTCAAAGCAGGTAAGGAATTCTCCAGCAAACTGAAGTAAGCTTTCTTACCAAAGGTTTAAAAGCAAGGGAGCCTTTTTTCCTTGCTTTTTGCTTTTAGCGCAAATTATTTTTAACGCAATAGCATATCAAATAACGTTGTCATGGGAAAAGGAGATATTAAAACGAAGAAGGGAAAACTTCATATTGGATCGTTTGGTAAACACCGGCCGCATAAAAAGAAAAAAACCGGGGCTCCAAAAACGGAGCAAAAAGACTGATCTCCTGGTTACAGCGGCCCTTTTTAAGGTGCCAGCCGTTGAATCTTCCAGGTGCCGCCGGCGTCTGATAAGTATTGGATCCGGTCGTGGAGACGGTCGCCACGTCCCTGCCAGAATTCAAAGAGGGCTGGCTGTAAAAGGTACCCGCCCCAGAAGGGCGGCCTTGTAAGGGAGGAATCCTTAAATTGTTCCTCCGCCCTTTTTACCCGGTCTTCCAGGTGAGCACGATCAGGTATCACCTGGCTTTGAGGAGAGGCCCATGCACTGATCCGGCTTTTTTCGGGCCGTGACTGGTAATAGGCATCGCTGTTTTGTCCATCCGATCTGGTGATCCTGCCTTCAATGCGGACCTGGCGTTCCAGTTCTTTCCAGAAGAATACCAGCGCGCCGGCCGGGTTCTCGTTTATCTGATTTGCCTTTTTACTTTCATAATTGGTATAAAAGTAAAACCCCGCGGAATCGAATCCTTTCAACAATACGATCCTTGCAGAAACATGGCCTTTTTTTGTGGCCGTAGCCAGCGTCATGGCATTGGGTTCTGCAATGCCGCTATGCAATATTTCGCCAAACCATTTCTCAAACTGGGCGAAGGGATTGCTATTGACATCCTTTTCGTCAAGCATGGCCATGCGGTAGTCTTTTCGGATGTCAGGTAAAGAAAGCTTCTCCATACTTACTGATTTTTGTAACTTAGTATCCGCGTACAAAGTTAACATAAGCCTTCATAGATATGAAAAGGATTATCCGCGACGGGTTTGGTCATCGGTTTCGCGGGAGCGTACCTGGCTTTGTTTTTTCCCGGGATCGGGCGCGTCGCGTGATTTCCCAGAGCTTTGAAGGGTCGGCCGTGGCCATATGGGTAAGGGAAAGTGTATCATTTAAAATGGTTAAAATAGATTTTCATGCGATTGGAAAACAATAAGGGGCTGTTGATTTGCGGCGGCATGTTAATGGCAGGTTTATTGATCTCAGGTTGTCATCATAAGAATAAAAAGAATTCTGACCAGGGGGCCAAAAGACCCGAACGTGTGATCCCGGCATATTATAAAAATTTTCAGGGAACAGTGGGAAGCGAAAAAGTGACCCTTCAGCTGATCAAATACAGTGAACGCTATGAGGGGATCTTTTTAGACGACAGCACCGGCCAGCCGCTCTCCTTAGCGGGTAGCAAAGACAGCAGTGGTCAATTGGTACTCGTGAGTTACTACCGTTATAACCCGGTTGATACATTTGTCGGTAAATTCCCGCAACCTGGTGTGTTTCAGGGTACTTTTTCGGATACGGCCGGTCAGCATGCCCCTTTTACGCTTCAGGAGATTTATCCTGCCGGCACGATTCACTGGAACGTATATACGCTATCTGACTCGCTGTCGCTTGATTCCGCAAAGCATTCTTCACCGATGGCCAGGGTGCGACTTATGTTGCTTTGGCCGAAAGAAAAAAGCCTTTCCGCCGGGCAGTCGTCCCTGCTGGAAGATTCACTCGTGAAGAACTATGGCAGCCTTGATACCGTTCTGAGAGATCCCGCGAAGGTATTGCGCGTAGTGGAAGATACCTTTCTGACCCAGTATAAGAAGTTTGGCGAAAGCCTGAGGTCCAGCGATTACGGGACCATGGCGGCTACTTTCAATTGGCAGTTCAATGTAAGCATGCAGCTGTTGTGGAATGCAGGAAACATCGTCAGCCTGGCCTTTAAAAATTATCAATATACCGGGGGCGCACATGGGCTGGGAAATACGACCCTGAAAGTTTTCGACCTGAAACAGGGGAAGGTGCTGCGGCTAAAGGACATTTTTAAGCCTGGGTATGAGCATATTTTGCAACAGGTGCTTGAAGAGCATTTGAGAATGGCATATGATATTCCTGCCGGGGCACCCCTGAACGGAGAGGCTGGCATCCTGTTTGATAAACACCTCGCGTTAACCAAGAACTTCTATGTTACCGGCAAGGGGATAGGGTTTATCTATAATCCCTACGAGGTGGCACCCTATGTGGTGGGGGAAATTGAACTCTATGTCCCTTTCAGTGAAATCACAGATATCCTGATGCCCGGTGTGTACATGCCCCAAACGCCGTAAGCCTGAAGATGGAACAAAGGCCATGAACCGGTATGCAGATACCAGGGAATTTCAGGATCACCCTGGCAAGGGCCTGGCGGCAACTTTAAAAGCTGCAATAGCGAAAACCATCAGCGTCGGTCAAACTCACCGGGCATGAAAGCTTATTTTTAGGGAAAAGGTATGGAAGACATCCTATGTGATCAGGCTCACCGCTGTGGAAAGGACAGCGGCACCCAGGCCCTGTCGCTGCAGGAGCATTAAATCATGAAAACGGAAGAATACAATTGCCTTATCGCACACCGCGGCCCTAGCAATAGTCTGGTGATCATTACCTTACTCTGCGGTCCTTCCACTGATAACTGCCAAATTTTCCAAGCCATCCCGCCACAATGATATAGGGGATGTGCAGGAACTGCGCCGGGAAGAATTGCCACAGAAGCCTGGTTTTCTGAAAGAACCTGGCCACCGGCCACAGGAAGAATAATTCCACTGAAGTCTTGAAAATGATCAGACAGATGCACCAAAGCCATAACAGGGGATAAAAGAAGCCTGCGACAAACAACGCAAATATCACGATGTTCCACAGGTATACAAAGGCCAGCACCATGGTCAGGCGCTTATCCTCATATTTATCTGCTTTGGAAGCCCATCTGATGCGCTGGT
>DASULB010000140.1:0-15972 GCA_036278455.1 Chitinophagaceae bacterium
TTATCCGGATTTTCGAAGAATTATGTTGGATAAGAACAATCAGGAAGAAATCTTTAGTGTGCAATACCTAAAGCCTTATCGCCAACATGGCTGGGACTCCTGGAATATGATGGATTCCAGGTCCAGGCAATCTGCCTCCGCCATTTGTCCGTTGCAGGATCTGGTAGGTGCTTTTGAAATGAAAAATGGGAAAAGTATAGACGATCCGACTTCCGGTTATGATCCGAGTCATCCATATCTAAATAGGGATCCAAGATTACAGGAGTCTGTCGTTGTAAATGGTTCTACCTATGGCTTCCAGAATTTGCCAGTGTATACGTATATTGGAGGGGTAGATGGTATAGACAATCCTTATGAGACTGTAACCGGCTATTATTTAAGAAAAGGGACAGATGAAACTAACCAGGATTATTACGGAAATATTGGGAGTGATCAGAACTGGATTGAATTGCGATTTGCTGAAGTGCTGTTAAATTATGCTGAAGCCAAAAATCAGGCGCTTTCTTCGCCTGACCAGAGTGTCTATGATGCTGTTGAGCGGATTCGAAAAAGAGCTGGCCTTGACCCTTATCAATTACCCACCGGCCTTTCAAAAGCACAAATGCGTGACAGAATCAGGCATGAGAGGTATGTTGAATTAGCCTTTGAGCGGAAAAGGTATTGGGATTTAAAGAGGTGGAAAACGGCTGTTGGACGGCTCAACGGGAAGGAATTTCATGGGATGTTTATTACAAAGCATAATGACGGACATTACACCTACGAAATAAAGCCGGTAGATGCAAAACCATGTGTTTTTACAGATAAAATGTATTTTATGCCTATTCCCCAAAGCGAAATTGATAAAAATCCCAATTTGGTTCAAAACACTGGGTGGTGATATAGATCATTAAGTTTTCCTAAAGTATATAATTGCTTATCATAATATGGGGTACTATAAGCACGCATAAACGAACATAGATTCGGTACTTTAAAATGGTGGTTAAATGGGGCGCGGCATCTCTCACATAATAGAAACGATAAAGGCAGTCCATTTAATGAAACATAATATTCCTGGTATTTAAATGCTTATAAACGTAACTGGTAAAAGGATACTAAATGAATCTATTTCACATTCATAATATGGGAATTGTTCGGGTAGTAGTTATAACGGTATTAGGGATGTTATTTAGTTTTCAGCTGTCAAGTGCTCAGGACAGCAACAATGGGATTACTTATCAGCCCGATAAAGGCGCCGCTAATGGAAAATATATTGTACTGATAGCGGGTGATCAGGAGTACCGGTCGGAGGAGGCACTTTCCTTATTAGCCAGAATATTAACCAAAGAGCATGGCTTTAAGACAACGGTACTTTTTGAAGTGAATCCCAAAACCGGGTATGTTGATCCTAATTACACGACGAATGTGCCCGGATTAAAGCATTTAAAGAATGCTGATTTAATGATCATTTTCACCCGTTTTCTTCATTTGCCGGATAGCCAGATGAAGTATGTGGCTGAATATATTCAGGCAGGTAAACCGGTTATTGGGTTGCGAACGGCTACACATGCCTTCGAATTTCCTAAAAATTCAAATAGCCCATACGCAAAGTATTCTTTTGATAGCAAGGTGGACGGTTGGGTGGGTGGTTTTGGCCGGAGAGTGTTTGGGCAAACATGGATATCACATTTTGGCATAAACCATGAAGAAGGGACGCGAGGCCTTATAAATGCTGCATTAAAGCTGGAAAAACTTGCCATTTTGCGGGGAGTCCATGATATTTTTGTTAAAACCGGTACATATACATCCCGTTCTGCTTCAGCATTAGGAGGAGGAGCTAAAATATTAGTTTGGGGGCAACCTACAGATGGAATGACACCTGATTCGAGAATTGATGTTGATAAAGGAATCATGCCGATTGCCTGGATTCGGGAATACACCAGTGATGAAGGAAACACTGGGCGGGCCTTTGCGACAACAATGGGAGCCTCGGTAGATTTTGAGAATCAGGGCTTTCGAAAATTGATGGTGAATGCCTGTTACTGGGCTTTGGATATGGAGTCACAGATAAAGGCTGAAAATGACGCCAAGATTATGGGCCGCTTCAATCCGAATAATTTTGGTATAGGTAATTTTAAGAAAAACAGAACGCCTTCTGATTTTAAATAAGAAATAGTGAGTATTAACAGGCTTTTTCATCAGTGAGGGTAGGGTAATCTTAATTAAATGTAAAACTATGAATAAGATTGGATTTAATTTATTGGCCTGGTCGTCCAGCATCTCTGACGAGCTATTTTCTATTTCCGAGAGATTAAAAGAGATTGGTTACGATGGTATTGAATGTTTCCTGGGAAGCGAAGAAAATAAAATTTATAAGCATTTTGGAAGGCATATTCATGATCTTGAACTTGATATAACATGCGTTTTGGTTTTGGGAGCAGAGGAGGATCCTATTAGCGATTCATCGGTTGTCAGGAACAAAGGGCTTGATAGAATAAAATGGGCAATTGATCGGGCAAGTGATATGGATTCTAAAATCATATGTGGTCCCTTTCACTCTGCTTATGCTCATTTTTCTAATAAGGCTCCTGAGAACGAAGAGTACATACGCAGTGCTGAAATATTATTAAAAGCCGGTGAATATGCAGAGCAGGCAGGTGTTGTACTGGCGTTAGAGGCGGTAAATCGGTTTGAATGCTATTTGTGTAATACGATGGATCAACTTTTAAAACTTATTAAACTCGTATCACATCCTAATGTTAAAGCCCTTTACGATACACATCATTCCAATATTGAGGATAAAAATATAAAAGACGCGATCCATACAATATCTCCGGTTTTGAGTCATGTCCATATTAGTGAAAATGATCGCGGCACACCTGGTAAAGGCCATATCCTATGGGATGAGACATTCTCGGCTTTAGCTGAAGTTGGATATGAGGGGTGGTTTACGATAGAAGCATTTACCCTAAATGATCCTGATTTTGCTAACTTAATAAACGTTTGGCGTGAATATTCAGCACCATGGGAGATAGCAGAACAAGGATTTAAATTTATTCAACGTATGTCTGATAAATATGGATTTTAATGATTAAATATTGCTTTCTGTAGCGGCATTATTAAAATAAAAGAAAATAAATTAACAACAAATAGGTTAATCAATACTTATGAAACGAATTTATATTATAGTATCAATTGGCTGCCTATCCTTGGTAGGCTTTTTAGTAGGTTGTGGAGGAAATGAGGGAACAAATTCATCCAATGAATCGGGTAATAATATGCAAAGGGCATGGAGCGAATATTTAGGTGGTCCACATCGGACGCATTATTCTTCACTTAATCAAATTAACGTATCCAATGTAGGACAACTCGCTATTGCCTGGAAATACGCACTGGGGGATACAGGCAATATTGAAACAAGTCCTGTAATTATAGGTGATACCCTTTATGGGAAAGGTGCCAATGGACTTCCTTTTGCCATTAATGCAGCAACCGGTAAGGAGTATTGGAAAATTGAAGGCACCGAATATAATTTTGCAAGCAACAGTCGGGGCGTAAATTATTGGGCTAGCGGGGAAGACAAAAGAATTATTTATACGCATGGCCCCTGGCTTTACACTATTGATGCTACTACCGGTAAACGAATTAATTCTTTTGGCGACAGTGGGCGAGTCAGCTTGAAGAAAGGATTGAACGAAGCTTCTGAAAATAAAATGGTGATATCTACATCTCCCGGTGCAATTTATAAAGATATTATTATTATGCCATTGCGCGTATCAGAAAGTGAAGGTGCAGCAAAAGGATTTATTCAGGCCTTTAATATAAAGACGGGTAATTTGAGCTGGGTTTTTAGAACGATACCCAGCCCCGGTGAGGATGGATATGATACCTGGCCGGAGAATGCCTATGAGAATCCTGAGATAGGCGGCGCAAACTCCTGGGCCGGTATGGCGATTGACCGGGAACGTGGTATTGTATATGTGCCCACCGGATCAGCTGCCTTTGATTATTATGGCGGAAATAGGATAGGTAAGAATTTATTTGCATCTTCATTATTGGCCCTTGATGCTCAGTCGGGCAAGCGAATATGGAGTTTCCAATTTGTGCATCATGATATTTTTGATCGGGATCCGCCGGCACCACCTACATTACTAACTGTTACCCACGATGGTAAAAAGGTTGATGCTGTCGCTGAGATAACAAAACAAGGTTATGTGTTTCTATTTAACAGGGAGACTGGGGAACCCTTATTTCCGATTAAAGAAACGGCCGTACCCCAATCTCACGTACTTGGTGAACAAACGTGGCCTACCCAGCCATTGCCAACTAAACCGGCCCCATTTGCCAGGGTAAAGCTAACAAAGGAGGATATTAACACGCATGCTGAAAATTATGATGAATTATTAAAGGTCTTTCATGATAGCCGGTCGGAAGGACCATTCACACCAGCTGGGATGAAGCAGGCAACCTTAATATTTCCAGGATTGGATGGTGGGGGAGAATGGGGGGGCGCCGCGGTGGACCCTGATGGCATTTTATATGTAAACAGCAGCGCCGTCCCCTGGGTGCTTAAATTGCTTCCCAAGTTCTCAGAAAAAGAATTAGAGAAATTGACTTTTGGCCATCAATTATTTTTAACTACGTGTAGCCGGTGCCACGGGGCGAATTTACAGGGTAATAAAGGTGCTGGTATCCCGGCTTTACTTGATATTAAGCAACATCAGTCAAAAGATTATGTTGAGCAGGTAATTTCAAATGGAAGAGGTATGATGCCTGCGTTTGGAAGCGTTCTTACAAAAGCAGAATCAAAATCAATCGTTGATTATATTTTTGGAGAAGAGCAGGAAGCAATAGCTAAATCTGGTTCGGATAAAAGTGAAAGAAGGCAATTCGAGAGGAGTAAGTTTTCAGTTCCCTATAAGATTTATCATACGAGATTTATGACATCGGATGGATATCCCGCCATTAATCCACCATGGGGAACATTAAGTGCTATTAATATGAATACAGGTGAGTATGTTTGGAGAGATACATTGGGGAGACATCCGGAATTGAAAGAGAAATATGGCACCTCCAAAACAGGCGCTTTGAACTTTGGAGGCCCGATAGTGACTGCAGGGAATTTACTTTTTATAGCATCCACTCCCGATTCTTTGTTTAAAGCCTATAATAAGGGAACCGGGGAATTACTTTGGGTAACAAAGTTGCCGGCACCGGGATTTGCCACTCCGGCTACCTACGAAGTAGACGGGAAACAATACATAGTAATTGCCTGCGGGGGCAGTAGTCAATTGGGGATAAAAGCAAGGATTATATATGTTGCTTTTTCTTTGCCTAAATGAACGATTATGTAAACTCAAATGATCTAATATGGAAAATCAAATTAATCGAAGAACTTTATTTTTGGGCAGCTGCTTTGCCCTCATTACAACTGCATTTTCATTTTCCATTCGCGCCGGCGTTTTGCCTACACTGGGAGCCCAGTTTGGTTTAACTGCTGAGCAACTTGGATATATTAATTCTATGTGGTTTTTAGGATTCCCCATTACCATGATCCTGGGAGGCATCTTTTATAACACTGTGGGACCTAAACGGATTATGCAATTTGCTTTTATTGTACATATGTTAGGCATTATATTAACGATTTATGCCGGAGGATATGTCACCTTGCTTATATCAACATTGCTAATTGGACTTGGAAATGGATGTACCGAAGCTGCCTGTAACCCCATGATAGCCGATTCCTTTAATCAAAGTAACACAGTAGATAAAATGCTTGGTCGATTTCACATGTGGTTTCCTGGTGGCATTGTGGTAGGTAGTCTCCTCTCAAAATTTATGACGAACCTGGCTCTTGGCTGGCAGATTCAGATGTGGATTATTATCATTCCAACAATTGCCTATGCATTATTATTTTTTGGCCAGAAATTTCCTGTACCCAAACTCGAGGAGATGAAATCTCTGAAAGCAAATGTTAAGGCATTGCGTAAACCTGTTTTTATATTTTTGTTTTGCTGTTTTACGTTGACTGCTGTTACAGAGTTCGGCACGGAACAATGGGTAAAGATCGTCCTGAGTGCAAGCGGCGCCAGCCCTATGTTTATATTGGCTATCATCACCGGGGTAATGGCAGTAGGCCGTTTCTTTGCCGGCCCGGTTGTTGGAGCATTAGGTCAACCAAGAGTGCTTTTAGCAGGCGCTGTATTGGCTACTGTCGGCATCTATATGTTCAGCAGGTTTACCGGGATGGTTGGCTATTTATCAGCTTTTGTCTTTGCGCTCGGTGTTTGCTATTTCTGGCCGATTATGATCGGTACCGCAGCCAAAAGAGCACCTAAAACCGGTGCGCTGGGACTTTCATTATTAGGCGGTATCGGAATGTTTTCGACCTCCATATTTCAACCAATCATTGGAAGCTGGATTGATTCGGCTCACACGCACTATTCGACTATCGGATTAAGTGGTAATGAACTGGAATTGACTGTTGGACAAGCTACATTGACGAAAATGGTTTTTTTCCCACTTATTTTAATCGTTTTGTTTACCGTCTTCTATATTTGGCAGAGAAAATCAGATAAAACGACGGTCGATGCAATGGTCCCCGTATAGGATTAATGAACATTAGGTGTCATGGAATTTCTTTTCTTTTATTTTAATAAGACTAATTTTCCAGGCTTATCATTCGTGTCACTTAAGCTGCGGTCCACAAATAATTTAAGATACGGAACAGGTGGCTACCTTTCTATACACGGAAATATTCGCGAAGAATTCACCCGAGGGATCCCTGGCTTATCCATATTTGTGGATAACCCCCGAATAAATTGGCATAGATTGGAGTGCTTTTGTATTATACTTGCATTTTTTAATTTTGATAAAATATTTCCGATCCTGAGTTTGTTATAAAGCCTCATTTTATAAACCAGGATGCATCCCCGACGACGTTTTGAGTAATCATATAAGGGAACTCACCCACTTGAACACGCAATAGGTCTGTTCCCATTAAAACATAGCCCGGCCTTTGTGCTGGTCTCAGGATGCCGCGATGGATGGTTTTTAGATTATTTTAATTCTTCGAGCGTAAAGGGGTTCTGGCGTCCTTTGTTGGCTTCACGGGCCTGTTGTACGTCTGCCTGGTTCACGGTATCTGCCTGGTTGTTCCAGGCATTTCGGATAAAGCTCAGTATCTGCGCGATATCCTGATCAGAAAGTTGGTCATTCTGCCCAAAGGCAGGCATTTCACCACTCACCTCCGGCTTCTTATATACTTTGTCACCGATCTTTACCGGTCCGGTAAGACCATGGAGTACAATGGCCAATAATCTTTGCTTATCACCCGTTACCCACGGCGAACCATTTAACGGCGCGCCGAGTGACCGAATGCCGTTACCATCATCACCGTGGCATCCCTGGCAATAGGTCTCAAACAGGTGCATACCGCCGGCAAATTTTGCTTTCATCTTTTTATTCTTTAGCGCCGCCTTACGGGTCCTGGCTGAAATAATTACACTGTTTAAATGTTTGTAAAAAACGGCCGATGTGTCGGAGGAGTGCAGTGCGTACTGGTGCGAAAATTTTTCTTCCCGGTGATAGAGTCCACTAATGACAGCGTCCGCAACATAGGGATCGTTTTTATATTGCAGGGCGAGGTTCATTAGTAACTCGTCCGCCTGATGGGGGAGATATCCGGCAGTTGCCGCAATCAGAAATCCCGTGTAGGGCATCAGTTGCCGCTGCTTTTTCTCCAATAATTTTTTGGCGGATTGCAGCCACCTGCCTGCATTATGCTTGTTCACCCGGGTGACCGCTGCTGCAACGGCCTGTTGTTGCATCAAAGGATTACCCGATTGCAATTGATAGTTTATCTCCTTGTCGGTCAATACACCCAATCCTTCCAACGCCCAAAAGGCATGAATCCTTCCCAAAAGGGAAGTGTCATCTTTTGTTTTCTGGCGTAAAAGATCTTGTACGTTCGTTTTCTTTCCATCAACCAATAAACGCTGTGCCGTGGCACGGACCCAGCTGTTGGGATTATCCAGCAGGTCCACCAGTTCTTTGTCCGACCGGTGGCTCAGGTCGGGTAAAGAAAGTGATTTTCCATGGAGGACAATTTTATAAATGCGCCCCCGGTTCAGGGGATGTGTCAAATGACGCATGACAATCTCATTTTTCAGGTACGGAGTGAGATAGGTCACATCCTGGATGATGCCCCGGTACATGTCCACGACATACAGCGCGCCATCTGCCCCGGTATAAAGGCTGACAGGGCGGAAGCGTTCGTCATCGCTGGCCAGAAATTCTCTCCCCTGGTAAGCCTGTTTGCCGCTGATATGCCCATCGCCCTCTTTTAAAATATCACGTTTCACCAAGTTGGCTGCGGGTCCTCCTACAAAGGCATTGCCTTCATAGGAAGGGCCAAAGGCGCCGCCGCGATAGATGACCGGACCGCTGGCGGCCGTAAAATTGATAAGCCTCAGGCTGTCATCCAGTGTGCTGGGCTGGTAACCCCGGTTGACGCCGGGTGTAGGATGTATGGGGTATGTACGGTTGTCAGGGACGATATTTTCATTATACCCGCTCACATGCCTTTGATCCGGATTCAGGCTTCCCAGGCCCGGCAGGAAGTAATCGCCCAGCAGGTTGGCAGAATTATTATTGTAAAAAAGCCTTCCGTAGTTATCCTGGCTGACGCCCCACTGCCCCCGGAAGTGCGTACGCTCTGTAACCCACCGGCCCTTTATGCGGCGGTAGCGCTTGGTGGAGTTGGCACTGTATATCCAGTTGTCCAACCCGCGCAGCAGCCCGTTTGCCTGATGTTCCACATTGCCGCCCACCGCATACTGGCTATCGACCACATATTTGGCGCCGGCGGTATCATGATTGTTTTTTACGAACCACAATTTGGGCGGCTCGGCCATTAACAGGCCATCTCCGTAAAAACAGATCGCGCGGGGGAGTACCAGGGAATCCATAAATACCTTTCTATGGTCCATGACCCCATCGTGGTCTTTATCTTCCAGGATGACAATATCTCCCGCAGGCCGCGCGTTCTCGCCGGTACCGGCTGTATCCGGCATGTAACCCTGCATCTCTACTACCCAGATGCGCCCTTTTTCATCAAAGCGCATGGCTACCGGCGCCTGGACCACTGGTTCGGCAGCTACCAGCCGGATGTCAAATCCTTTTTCCAGTTTAAAATGTTTGAGCGATTCCTGTGGAGACAGTGCCGGTGAGGTGGGGTAGGCCTTTCGCATGGCAATGGAATCCTTTTGGGCTTGGCTCAGAGTCCCTTCATGGCAGCTCACGCAAAACAGAAAGGGCAATGATAGACATAAAAGCAATGTTTGGTTACAAGAAAAAATTGGCTTGAAGGTCATAGGGCAATTCCGCTCTTTTGGATGAATAAATTGATTTTACTCACAAGCGGCCCTAGCGGGTGAAAACGCCTATCTCCGGGATAACGACGTTTTTAGTATTCCCAAAAGGCTGCTCAATGGTTGCACGAAAATACCGTAGATTTTCGGATGTTTGAAAATTAATGTATTGCCTTGAGGTTTTATGCTCCATGGTAAATAACCCCATGAGTTTCCAGTCGGTACCATTGTCACTGATGTAGATATCCACCAGCCTGGGTTCTTCGTTCCTGCTGGTAAGGTACATGGAAACGCCATAGATGTCCTGCTGTATACTTCCCATGTCTACTGTGATGGTATGAGGGAAATCCGTGGCGGGAACGATCTGGTTCACCCAAATAGTACTGATATTCTCGTCTATGGCGCTTTCAGGTGCACGCTCCGCATGCCGCTGGTCATAGCTCGAGGCGGTGACGGTCCATCCTGTCTTTGGCAGTAGTGTCCGGGGCCCTAAAACCTTGGCGGTATGATAAGCTGTATAAAAGGTATCAATTGTTGTGCTGTCGGGAACATACAAGGTCCGGTACGCAATGGAGGCCCCGGGCTTGTAGGCAAAGTCCGTTAAAACCGTACTGTCTGCAAAGGGCGATACAAATAACTGGCGCGATACACCCGTGGTGTCCTCATAAAGCAACTCAGACCCGACGGAGGTCTCATCGGCCGGATCCCCCCAAAGGACCATCACCGTATCGTTGGCAAAAGAGGCCCCCTTGATCAACCTGCTGAGCAGGGAGCTAATGTAGGTGCTACCATAAGAATGCCCTATGGCATTTGCCACAACGGAACGGTTACCGTGATCATCATAGGTATAAATATCGAAGGAATAGGTTCCTTCGGGGAGGTCCAGGATGACCTGCATCGTATCCGCTGTGTTTTTTGCCCCCCGCTGAATAGGTACTTCAATGGAGTCCGTCTCGTTATTCCAATAGATCGTTGCTTTTTTTGCCGACGGATCCCCCAGCAGAATCCAGTTTATGGCAATCCGTTCTTTTCCAGAGTATACGTGGATGGAGTCGGGTGAGCCCGGATAGAAGATCTCACCGTTTTTCCAGAAATCATGATAGGTGTCATCCATCTTGGTGCACGCGGCCATCCCGAGGACGATCGGGATGAAAGCCAGGATGGATAATTTCAGGATGGAACGCATCTGGCTGGCCGGACGGGTCGTTTTATCATTATGATTCATGGTACAAAATTTTAAATATCAGCATACTGGCTTTTATAACTTGCTTCCCCAAAAGGTAAGTTCTGAAATATACATATAGGAGACACCTCCCCAGGTTTTGAGGATTTTGAAACGCAGGTAACGGACGGGCGGATCATCTAATGAAAACTCAAAATCCTCTCCGTCCACACAGGCGAATTGTATGTCCTCCGTGGTGGGGGTTGACTGGCCGGATGGCTTAATGGAGATAAAGTGACCCAGAAGCGTCCAGGTACTGTCCCAGTCGCCTTGAGGATTGGGGTTATTGCTTCCGTAGACTTCAAATACTTCTGGGTCTCCTGCATAATAGGCGCCGGTGGGGACACCCGCATTCCGGTGATAGAATTTGAAGCGGCTCAGCCGGACGGTCGTGCCCAGATCGAAGGTAAACCACTGAGGGATGCCGGTGCCCACGTCGGTGTGGAATACATTGTTGCCGGTATTCCAGATATCATCCCATAACATTCCCATGCCAGTGCCAACATGCGGCTTGTAAGTATCTCCGGGCAAATTTATTTCCTTAAACTTTGATTTATCCAGCTGTTCTTCATACCAGGGGGTCTGTTCGGTAAACAAAGTATCCGAATAATTATTCCAGCGGTCGCGAACAAAAATCCCGAACTTTCGTTCGACCGAATCAAATCCCCGCACCGAGAAATCCCCGTTCTTTCTTTTGGTATAGTATACATCTGCTGTAGTGAGATCTCCAAGGGAGTCTGTAGTCAGCACGTTGATCTTCACGTTTGCCTCGTTTTCATTTTGAAAACTTACCCTGATCCCGCCGAAAGTCGGATCCACCTTGATGGAATTGAATACGGAGGTCACGGGTGGCGTCAACGGGTTTACGTTTACCGTCACAGGGCCGGATCTTTTTTCGCCCCTTGAAACGGTATATAATTTCACCTGGTAGGTTTTTGTATCGGGAAAGCCCGTGATGGTGATGCTGTTGTTGTAAAAAGATGATTTTTTCTCCAGGTTGGAACTGTCATGGATGGAATAGATCGCCAGTACATAAAGCACGGCTTCGTCATCGGGCAATGCATAGGCTATGGTAGCGCCGCCGGCGATGTTTTTAACCTGGACATCGGTTACCGGTGACGGAACGCTGTCGGCCGTGCCGACCGGCGCCCACCTATCCTGATCCTTGCATCCCATCCAGATCAACAACATTGCTGCTAATAGAAATTTTTTCATGATCAAAGGTTTGAGTGAGTGATTTTCGGGCTAAAAATTGTTTTGAACATTTACCATCCGGGATTCTGAACCAATGCGTCATTGGCCAGCAGCGCATTCTCATTGAGTGGCCACAAATAGTCTTTGGTAGTGAACGTCTGATTAAAGATCACCCGCTCGCGGTAATATCCTTCGGCGGTTGATTGCTCCAGGTCCCATCCGGTAATGGGCTGGTTGAGCTCCTCTACCGCTTCTTTCCAGCGACGCAGGTCCCAAAAACGCTTTCCTTCGAAAGCCATTTCTATCAAGCGTTCCCGATGAATAATCTTACGCATGCCCGCTTTGTTTTGATACCTGGTAGCATCCTTTGCGTACCCGGACCAGGCATCCTCCACGGAAGGGATGCCCGCCCTGGATCGCACGGAATCAATGTATTTATACACTTCAGGCCCGGGGCCGCTTACCTCATTTAATGCTTCCGCATATAATAAATAAAGTCCCGCCAACCGGATGACCGGCCAGGGATAATTCTGGACGGTATAGGTATTGCCGTCCCCGATAATGTTGTTGAAGTTCACCAGCTTTTTTGGCCAATAGCCGGTGGTAGAATAGGATGCTAAATTAATGGCCGCTGCAGGCTGCCCCTGTTTGCAGGAAACAAATAACAGATCGCTGCCCTGATCATCATAATGCCCCTGCCCGTACCAGATGCCGCCGTCAAACCCAAGGTCGGCGTAATAACGGGGCTCCCGGTTAAAATTAAGCGCCGCGGTCGTGTAGCCTGCTTTGAGGTTGTATTTATTGGCATCCGAAGGTATCTTCAACTGGAAGCGCCCGGCATAATCCCACGATTTGTCTTCAGTGATAGGCAAACCATGATTGGTATAAAACATCTCCGCAATTTTTAAGGGCGGCGCCAGATCTCCGGCCGTACTTTGGTTAGCCGCCTTTACCGGGTCAAGCCCGCGTGGCGTGGCGCTCCGCTCTATACCGGCCGCCATGCTGTTGGTGTTCCCCCAGATGATTTCCGGATTCCATTTCTCGCACACCGCGTTGCGAATGCTCATTTTTGTCAGGGTGGTATCAGAAAGATCATACTGTGAAAGCTGGGGATGATAGGTATAAAGATGGTACCCCAGGGATTCACAAAAGTCGATGGCCTGTTTACTGGCGTCGGCGGCCCTTTGCCATTTTTCCGGATCTACCGTGGTGTTGAAAAGGGCCGTCCCGTCAGGATTATTAAACCCTTTATAGTCATTGTTTCCGTTAAAAAGGGGGCTGGCCTCCGTGACCAGTACCACCGCTTTTAAGGATAAGTCTATTGCCTTGGTGATGCGACCGAGCTCCGAGGCTTCGTTATCAATTCTGTCAGGAAGATCCGGCGCCGCTTCATCGAGGAGTTGTACGATATAACTGAAACAGGAATCCACCGGTGAACGGGGGATCCTGACCTCGTCCGAATTGGCGGACACCGGCAGGTTTTTTTTGATCAGTACAACAGGTCCGTACATTCTGACCAGCCAGAAATGATAATAGGCTTTCAGGAATTTTACTTCGGCGATCCAGCGGTTTTTTTCCGACTGGTCCATGTCCGGCACCACGGCAATATTATCCAGGAAAATATTACACTGGCGAATGCCTTCATAGAGATCCTTTCCGCTTTGTCCACCCTGCCAGAAATTGGAATAAGGTTCTACTACCCGTTGGTTGCCCCTGGCGATCTGCCAGGCACTGGCCTTGTTGGTCGAGGGTAGCCATAGCTCATCGCCGGCCAGGAATGCAGGATTCCCGGTGATTGATGCCTGGGAGGGCATATAGGAATAGCAGGTAAACAAAAATTTTTCTGCCGTGCTGCGTAACCGGAATGCATAGTCTATGGTGGCTACATTATCCGGAACAATGTTCAAATATTTGTTACAGGCGGTCAGTACACCAAAGGCGAGGAAAAACAGCGTTATTTTTAAAGTCTTTTTCATCAGAGGTACGATTTAAAAGGTCATGGTGAGGCCAGCGTTAAACACTTTCTGGATCGGATATCCCAGCCCGTTACCACCCATTTCCACATCCCATAATTTGAACTTGCTCCAGCATAGAGGATTGGTGGTGTTGAAATAGATCCTGAAATTCTGCATATAAAGCTTTTGGGTGATATGCCGGGGCAGTGAATAACCTATCTCTACGTTCTTCAGGCGCAGAAAAGCCCCATTGCGCATAAACCAGGTGCTGGTCTGGGAATTGTTGTCATTTCCGATGGCGGTTGTACTCAGCCTGGGCCACAGCGCGTGCAGGTCCTGGTTGCCTTCCGACCAGTGACTGTCCGCATACGCTTTTAAGAGCTGGTTCTGCAGTACGCCCGCCGGTGAGGCTTCATTGGGATACAGATAGGAGACAAAGGGCGCAGTAGCTTCAGCATTTATCCAGAACGATTCACGCCCCAGGCCCTGCAGGAATGCAGAGAGGTCGAAGTTTTTGTAGCCGATGGAGAAACCAAACCCATAGACGATTTCCGGGGTGGTAGGATAACCGATCGGCACTTCATCCAGTGTAGTGATCTGCCCGTCCCGGTTGACGTCGCGGTATTTGATATCGCCACCGCCGTATTCGCCGAAATTCTGATGGGGGGATTTTGCAGCCTCCGCATCGTCGACGAACAGCCGGTCGGCCAGGTAACCCCACTGCTGGTTGATGGAATAGCCGATGTGTGATTTCCAGGGTTCATCCTGGTAATCGTATTCTTCGTATATCAGAAACTTGCTGGCAGCATACGTGAAATTAGCTCGTGCCTGCAGCCACAGGCTGTTGCCAAGGGACTGGTTATAATCCAGGGAAAGATCCATCCCTTTGCCTTCCGCCTTTCCGATGTTGGCCATGGGGAATGCCGAAAGCCCCATCTCAGCGGGGGTAGCCGACCGTGCCATCAGAATATTGCTCCGCACCTGTTTGTAAAAGTCCGCCGTTATATCCCAGTGTCCCAGCAATTCAAGATCCAATCCGATATTGGCTTTGGTGGCCTTTTCCCAGGTGATGCTGGCATTGGAATACCGCGAGATGGAAATGCCTGCACGGGAATAGGAATTTTCCCTGCCAAATACCGCTCCTTTATCATCGTCATTCATATTGACATTGGACAGGTACAGGAAGCGATCCCGGGCACTTCCTATATCGTCATTACCCGTTAAACCGTAAGTGGCCCTTAACTTCAGGTTGCTGACGGTGGACTTTAACGGCGCCCAGAACTTTTCGTTGGAGACATTCCAGGCGATGCCGAAGGACGGGAAGAAGCCCCAACGGTGGTTCTTATAAAAGCGTTCCGAGGCGTTGTAGCCAAAATCAAATTCAGCATAATAGCGGTGATCATATGCATAAGTGGCTCTGCCCGCCAGTCCCACATTACGGAATGGGAGGGATGATTGCAGGTCTGTCGCATTTCCTGTCAGCCTGTTTTGGGCCATAAAAACTAGGAGGCCGTTGACCGTTTGTTTGTCGCCAAATACATGATCATAATTGAGTGTGGACTGCATGTAAAAACTGGACTGTACATTCTTGGGGCCCGGATTATAGTCAAGGTATTCCGTACCGGCATCTTCATTCAGCAATGCAAGTTTATAAGTGTTCTCCTTCCTGTTGTAGGAAGATGCCTGATACCAGAAAGGACGATAGGTCCTGGTGACATCAAAATAGGTGTAGCGTTTGGTGTTAAACAAAACATTGACATGAAGGCCTTCCGCTAAAAAAGAAAGGTCCTGTTTTGCCTCAAACTGCGCGTTGATGGTGGACTGGGAATAATTTTTATATCCCCTTTCCAGTTCGGCGTAAGGATTCAGGTAATAACCGCCGCTGCCATCATCATAGTTCCCAAACATAATGTGCTTGACAAATATGTGGTCTGCATCCAGGGGGTAGGAGGGGGCGAACCGTACAGGGTTGGTACGCATGATATTCCGGTACATCTCGGTGCCGCCTGCGATCGGGCCGGTATAATCATCGAAGGTGCCGCTCAGCCGGATCTCGACCTGGGTGGAGGACGTCAGCGTTACATTCACGTTGGACCTGAGTGTATAGGTGGTCAATTTGATGTTGCTGTTAAAATTATTCTTGGGATCTACTTTTAAGATGCCATTGTCTCTGTTGACCGCCCCCGCGATGAAATATCTCGCCACGTGACCGCCTCCGCTGATGTTCAGGTTGATGCGTTGGTTCATCGTATAA
>DASULB010000141.1:0-9248 GCA_036278455.1 Chitinophagaceae bacterium
GAGGCATCTGACGGGGGCCCCATCGCCTTGTTAAAAGACGGTGATATCATTACCATCGATGCTTCGGCAAACAGCATAGAAGTGCAATTGTCAGAGATGGAGATTGACTCCAGGAAAATGGCATGGATGCCCCCGGCACTAAAATATAAAAAAGGCATTTTGTATAAATACAGCATGACGGTATCCTCCGCCTCCAAGGGCTGTGTAACCGATGGAATGATCGCAAAACCGGATTGATTTGAATGCAGCGGTGGCAAAAATTGATGCAGATGGCAGCGCAGGATGCTGTATTGAAAGCGGGATCCTGAATGGATTGTTTTTACTGCCGTCACCAGATCTCGGAGGTATAAAAGATATACATTATTACCGTGAGACGGCGTGCCATGATACATCGCGATGGCAGCTAGTGCCGTCTTTGATGAATGTAGTGGCGGCTTCTGCGTAAAAGGCAATTAAATAACCTTAACGCCCATATGCAAAACATGACTAGACGGTGATCAACTTGTTCTCAGTTTGTGGGTGTTAAACCACCCGTCACTACTATGAATAGCGGTAACTCCTTTTTTTTGCTGATGTCCGTCCTGCAATGCACGAGATTTGAACAATGGTCAAAATAGTATAACAAATCATCTAAATTGTGTTTGTACCTCCCTACTGATCAGTGTTACATTTGTTCATCGGTAAACAAGTCCGCAAATAGGCCGGAAAGTAAGCTGGAAAGCAAGCCGGCATCATTTAAGGGAATATTTTCCCAATTGGACGAAAAAGCGTCCGTCTGTCAGTGAATACGATGCCTTTTGCAGGTCTTAAATGTGAGAGGCTCCATAAGGACCGAAAAAGTTTCATTTTTTTTATTCATCACTTCTAAAATAGCATTGTGTATGGAAAAATCTACATTCCGAAAAACATACGTTTTCTTATTGCGATGCATGAAACCCTTATGTAACAAGGGCTCCCTTGTACTCATGCTATCTTTGATGTCTGCTGTGTCTGTCTTTGGCCAGCAACAAAAACTGATTACCGGTATCGTTGCTTCTTCGGAGAATAATGAGCCGCTGCCAGGGGTTACAGTAAGGGTGTTAGGTGCCCAGAATGGTGCCACCACCGATGACGAAGGCAGGTATTCGCTGCAGGCCAAAATCGGCGACTCCCTGTCGTTTCATTATATTGGCTTTGTGGAAAAACACGTGAAGGTGGGACGGCAACGCACGATTAGTATTTCCCTTAAACCGGTATCAAATGAATTGAATTCTGTAGTGGTGGTCGCTTTTGGCCAAAAGAAAAAAAGTGATATGGTAGGATCGGTTACCTCTGTCACCCCTGCGGATCTAAAGATACCCTCCAGCAACCTGACCACCGCCCTTGCAGGGAGGGTGGCGGGAATGATCGCCTTTCAACGGAGCGGTGAACCGGGAAAGGATAATGCCGAGTTCTTTATTCGCGGGGTAACCACCTTTGGCTATAAAAAGGATCCCCTGATTCTGGTAGACGGAATTGAAATGAATGCAACAGACCTGGCCAGGCTGCAGGTGGATGACATTGCGAGCTTTTCGATTTTAAAGGATGCGACGGCAACAGCAGTATATGGTTCGCGTGCTGCCAACGGGGTCATCTTGATTACCACCAAAGAGGGTGCAGTGGGAAAGGCACACCTGTCTTTCAGACTGGAGAATTCAATATCCGAACCGACCAGAAACATCAAGTTGGCAGACCCGGTCACCTACATGAAACTGTCCAATGAAGCCATCCTGACCCGTGATCCCTTAGGGATCCTGCTTTATTCAGACAGAAAGATAGAAAATACCGCGCAGGGCGCCAATCCTTTGGTTTACCCCGCGAATGACTGGCGGCAGATCATGTTTAAAGATCACACCATGAACCAACGGGCCAACCTGAGCGTGAGTGGTGGCGGCGGTGTGGCAAGGTATTATGTATCAGGTTCCTACAACAAGGATAACGGCCTGATGAAGGTGGATAAACGAAATAATTTTAATAATAACATTGATCTGAAGAGCTATATGCTCCGGTCCAATGTAAATATTAACCTGACCAAAACCACGGAGATGACCGTCAGGTTAAGCGGAACCTTCGATGACTATTCCGGACCCATTGACGGGGGAGCCGACATGTACAACAAAGTAATGCACGCCAACCCGGTCTTATTCCCGGCCTATTATCCTGCTGATTCCGGGCATGCTTATGTAAAGCACATCATGTTCGGGAACTATGATCAGGGCCAATATATCAACCCTTATGCCGACATGGTGAAGGGTTACAAACAGTATTCCAGGTCGCTTATGCTGGCCCAGCTGGAGCTTAAGCAGGATTTAAAGTTTATTACCAAGGGACTTTCATTTAATGCCATGGTCAACACCAACCGCAGATCCTATTTTGAAGTGAACAGGTATTATAACCCCTTCTGGTATGACCTTTCCGGTTATGATAAATTAAGCGATACCTATTTTATCCATAACATCAATCCGAATTCCGGTACCGAATACCTTGGTTACGATGAAAACGGGAAAACAATCAGTACTGCCTTTTACCTGGAATCAAGGCTGAATTATCATCGCGCTTTTAAAAAGCATGAATTAAGCGGATTAATGGTTTTTATGGCCCAGCAGCAATTAAATGCGAATGCCGGGGACCTCCAGCAGTCGCTCCCCTTCCGGAATCTGGGTGTTTCGGGTCGGGCCACCTATGCGTATGATAAACGTTATTATGTTGAATTTAATTTTGGTTACAACGGTTCGGAACGGTTTGATGAGCGCCATCGCTTCGGTTTTTTCCCCTCTGTGGGCGCCGCCTGGACGATATCCAATGAGAAATTCTTCGTGCCGGTTAGACCTGTGATCTCAAATCTGCGTTTGCGGTATACCTATGGCATTATCGGCAACGATGCCATCGGCTCCCCTGATGACCGGTTCTTCTATTTGTCCAATGTCAATATGAATGATGGCGTCAGAAAAGCAACCTTTGGCAGGGGACCAGGCAACCTGTATACATTGAACGGTATCTCCATTTCACGGTACGCCAATACCAATATTACCTGGGAAACGGCTACCAAAAAGAACATCGCCCTGGAATTCAGCTTGTTTGATAAGCTGAATGTGGATGCGGAGTATTTCTCTCAATATCGCAAAAATATCCTGATGGACAGGGCATCCATACCCCTTGCAGCCGGCTTCGCCGCGCCTATAGAGGCGAACGTCGGCGCGGCATCCGGTCAGGGGGTGGATATATCCCTTGATTATTCCCAGTTTTTTCCACATGCGTTATGGCTGAAAGCCATGGGGAATTTTACCTATTCCACCAGTAAGTACAGAGTCTTTGAAGAGCCCCAATATGCAGAATCCTACCGGTATCATGCAGGCCGGTCCATTTATCAGCAATATGGGTTTATCGCTGAAAAACTTTTTACCGATGATGAGGAAGCGGAGAACTCACCCCTGCAAAGTTTCGGCAAATACGGTGGTGGCGACATCAAATACCTGGATGTGAACCGCGACGGAAAAATTACCGACGCCGATCAGGTACCCATCGGGAATCCGATCTTACCTGAGATCGTATATGGTTTCGGACTTTCAGGCGGTTACAAGGGGTTTGATTTCTCGATCTTTTTTCAGGGCCTGGCCAATGAGTCTTTCTGGATGGATCCGAGTGCTACCTGGCCTTTTGCAGGTCAGGATGCACTGTTGAAAGGTTACGCGGACAGTCATTGGTCAGAGGATCACAGGGATGTATACGCCCTTTTTCCAAGATTAAGTCCGACGGTAAATATTAATGATACACAAAGAAGCACCTGGTGGATGAGAAACGGATCATTTCTGCGATTGAAACAAGCAGAGTTCGGCTATACGCTGCCTGAAAGCATCCAGAAAAGGATCCTCACCACCACATGCCGTATTTACGTGAATGCCAGCAACCTGTTTAATTTCAGCAGTTTTGATTTATGGGATGTTGAAATGGGCGGTGACGGACTGGGTTACCCGATCCAAAGGGTGTTTAATATCGGGCTGGATCTTACCATTAATTAAAGCAACGCACGACGAAGTAATAGGTCACTTCGCTTCTGACTGCTCTAAAATAAAAATATTATGTGTATGAAAAATAAGCTATTCACAGGCACTTTTGCCATTTTCCTTCTGCTGGTCTTTGGCTCCTGTAAAAAGTATCTGGACGTCGTGCCTGATAACGTGGCCACGCTGGATAATGCTTTTGCCAACCGAAACGAAGCCAAAAAATTTTTATTCACCTGCTATTCCTGGATGCCGCATAACGGCGACATCAACGATGATCCCGCCATATTGGGAGGCGATGAATTCTGGATGGACCCTGCAAGCCCCTACAGTGGCGGCTATTTTAACGTGGCCCAGAATCATCAGAGCGTGGTGAATCCCTACGGTGGTTATATGTGGGGAAAGTTATACCAGGGAATAAGGGATTGTAATATCTTTTTAGATAATGTGGGTAAGGTCCCCGATATTAAGGAAATCGACAAAAGGAGGTGGATCGCAGAGGTGCAGTTCCTGAAAGCCTATTATCATTTCTACTTGTTGCGGATGTTTGGTCCGATTCCGCTGATGAAAGAAAACTTACCCGTCAATGCCAGCGTCAGTCAGGTAAAGGTATCCCGCGCGCCGGTTGATTCGTGTTTTAATTATATTCTGCAACTCATCAATAAGGCCGAGCCTGAGCTGCCCCTCTCTATCAGTGATCCTGCTGAAGAGCTGGGCAGAATTACCCAACCTATTGCTTTGTCCTTTAAGGCAAAAGTAATGGTGTATGCCGCCAGCCCGCTGTTTAACGGCAATACCCAGGAGGCCGGACTAAAGAATCCTGACGGGACACCGCTTTTTAATCAGACGGTGTCAAAAGCAAAATGGGATTCGGCGGTCATCGCCTGTAAAAAAGCGATCGATGTCTGCCGGCAGGTGGGTTTGAAGTTATATTATTATCAGCCGGACGTATCGCAGTTTAATCTTTCGGATACCATTGTGAACCAGATGAATACCCGGAACAGCGTTTGCAAGTTATGGAACAGCGAAGTGATTTGGGCCAACACCCAGACGAATTCGGTTGAACTGCAGCAATTGCTGACCCCCTGGCTGGACCCGTCTAAACTTAATAATACTCATATGCGCGGCATCTTCGATCCTCCCCTACGGATCGTCGAAATGTTTTATTCCCGCAACGGTGTGCCGATTACCGAAGACAAAACATGGGATTATCTGGACAGGTTTTCTTTAAAAAGCGCCGGTGACAGCAATAAGTTGTATCTGCGAAAAGGCTATACCACCGCTTCCCTTAATTTTCACAGAGGACCCCGCTTTTATGCTGATTTGGCTTTCGATGGCGGCATTTGGTATGGGCAAGGCTATTATGACGATAAAAAACCCCTGGATTTGTTACATGTAGAGGGAAAGTTTAAACAGCACCTGGGCGTGCAGGCGGTACTGAACAGCACCGTTACCGGGTATTATATCAAAAAACTGGTCAACTATCAAAATGTAATAGGGGAGACTACCTATTCGATCAACTCCTATCCATGGCCGATCATCCGTTTAGCCGGTTTATACCTGTTGTATGCCGAGGCATTGAATGAATCGGAAGGCCCAGGTCCGGATGTCTATAAATATGTCGACCTGGTACGCCAACGGGCAGGCCTGAAATCCGTAGAAACTTCCTGGAGCACCTATTCCAGCAACCCTTCCGAGTATACGACCAAGCAGGGTATGCGAAGTATTATCCACCGGGAACGCCTGATCGAATTGGCCTTCGAAGGACAGCGGTATTGGGATCTGCGGCGTTGGAAGGAAGCGCCCAGTGTATTGAATGGTCCCATCCGGGGATGGAATTTAAATGAAGAGACGGCAGCAGGATATTATGTTCCCCGGGTACTGTTCGTTCAGAAATTTGGTTTGAAGAATTATTTCTTTCCCATCACCGAAAGCACCATTACCAATAACAGGAACCTGGTGCAAAACCTGGGTTGGTGAGATTTCTAATGGAAGACAAACTGATTTGATATCGCATAACAAATACAAAATGATGAAGAAATTACCTCATATCATGGCAGTCATTTTATTGACTACCGCATGGTCTGGCTGTAAAAAAGACGGGAGAATCGACCACCTGGATGCCGGTGCTGCGGCACCCGCCCAGATCAGCGGCGTAAACATCTCAGAAACGCCCGGCGGTGCCGTCGTTACCTACAAAATCCCCCGGGACCCCAACCTGTCTTATGTGAAGGCGGTATACGAGATACGTCCGGATGTTTTCAGGGAGGCAAAGGCCTCCTATTATACCGATACGCTTAAGTTGGTAGGCTTTGGCGATACACTTCACCATGAAGTAAGGATATATAGCGTGGGAAAAAATGAGAAGGAATCTGAACCAATCCAGATTGATGTACAGCCGATAGCTCCGCCAGTCAGAACGGTATTTAATACCGTGAAGCTCACAGCCACTTTCGGTGGCGTGAACGTTAAGTTTAAAAATCCGTCCCAGGCGGATCTGTCAATCGTGGTAATCATGGATACCACCGGCCTGGGCACCTGGGCACCGGTCACCACCTTTTACACCGCTGCACCGGAAGGAGGCTTTTCGGCAAGAGGGTACGATACTACGCAAAGGAAATTTGCCCTGTTTGTAAGGGACCGTTGGGGAAACAGATCAGATACCCTCACAGAATTGCTGACCCCTTTGTATGAGCAATTTATCGATCCGGGTAGTTTTAAGGGATTGTTTTTAGACGGTGATACTTACCAGGTCATTGAACCGAATGTTTTTGCTTTCGAGAAACTGTGGGACGGCATTTACTTTGCCGGCTATGCCGGCTGCTTCGCATCGGCTGCCAATTCAGTGATCCCTCAATGGTTTACGATTGATTTTGGTAAAAAGGTCCAGCTCAGCCGTATGAAGGAGTTCCAACAGCAGAGTGATCATCTTTACAATGCCGGCGCAGTGAAATCCTTTGAGATATGGGGTTCCAATGACCCTGACCAGGATGGCGGGTGGACACATTGGGAGTTGTTGGGGAAATTCCAATCCTTTAAGCCCTCGGGACTTCCCAGAGGGCAGGCGACCGCCGAAGACTTAAATTATGCTGCGGTCAACGGAGAGGATTTTGATTTTGATAACAGCCCGCCGCCCGTGCGTTATATCCGGTTTAAAACACTGGAAACCTATAGCACTAATAATATAGTGGTGATTGCAGAACTCAAATTTTGGGGAAAGGTGGTCAAATAGCCCGCCGTCGATGAAACCTAAACTTAAGATACCGTAAAAACTTATAGCATGCGTATGATATTCCGTTATTTGGTGTTAGCCTTTTTGCTTTTGTGGGTTCTTGCCTCCTGTAAAAAGCAGGACAGGCTCTATAAACAATTTATTGTTCCCGGAGGGGTCACCTATGTCGGCAAGGCAAGTGAGGCTGTCGCCTATTCCGGCCGTGAGCGGGTGAAGATCTGGTGGCTCAGGGGATCAGATCCGAACGTGACTCAGGCCCGGATTTTCTGGAACAACTTTGCAGATTCCGTGGAGGTGAACATCCCGGCCACTGGCGACACCGTCAGTGTATCGGTTGAAAACCTGCCGGAGGGCCCCTATTCTTTTATCATAAAAACCTATGACGACAACGGAAACACCTCGGTGCCTGTAGAAGTGCTGGGCACTACCTACGGTGACTTGTATCGTTCCGGGCTGGTAAACCGTCCGGTACTCTCCAGTGCGCTCGATCTGGATGGCCACCTGAACATTCAGTGGGACGCGCCCTCCGTGGGAGCTTACATGACAGAAGTCAATTATACCGATACTGCCGGAAAGACGCAGACACAAACTTTCCCGGTAAGCGAGTCTGTCTCTGTGCTGAACGACTATAAGATAGGAACCCCTTATGAATACCGGACGGCCTATCTGCCGGATTCCACCTCACTCGATACCTTTTATACAGATTATCTGAAGATCCCCGATACTTTGGTGTCCTTCTCTGAACTGGATAAGTCAAAATTCACTGCATTCCTGCTGCCTACGGATGCGGGGAGCGCCTTTGGCTGGCTGTTGCCTTATTTATGGGACGGGAGCCTGGCCGAAGGCCATGGCTATCATTCCCTTCAAATTCCATTCCCGCTTCACTTCACCATGGACCTGGGGGTGACGGTGACGCTTAAGTCTATCCGCTTGTGGCAGCGCCAGCTCTTTATCTATGATTATGGCAACGTTCGGAAATTTCAGATCTGGGGGAGTAACCATCCTGCATCTGATGGCAGTTTTACAGGCTGGAGTAAATTGTTGGATGGGGAATCCATCAAACCATCCGGGTTACCTTTAGGATCGCTGACCCAGGAGGATCATGATTATGCCAATGCCGGCGAGGTGTTTAAATTCCCTAATGGAACGCCCCCTGTCCGTTACATCAGATTCGTTGTATTGGAAAACTGGTCAGGTGGAAGCTATGCGGGAGCCCATATCATGGAAGTAAGTTTCAGGGGACTGATAAAGGAATAGAAAAAAAGCCTGATGGCAGTGACCAGGATTAATCAATACTGTTATGATGAAGGGACGGGTTCTTGTTACGTGATGGGTCTGTGTGGTGATGCAGATGGTATACATGAAAGGTGGGACAATCAAAATTTCATACTAATTTAGACGATACTATTCCTATGAAATGTGTTCCAATGAGGTTTGCAATTCCTAACGCTGGTAATGGAGATATAAAGGTTAGTGTAAGAACTATTTACCAGTTTACCATCGCTTCTGATAAATCAACGGTAAATTATAAAAGATGAAGGTATATTTTGTATTATTATTAATCATTGCGATTGTATGCAAATCAGTTGTTGGAACAGGATGCGCAAATGATGGGTTTGCCAAACCGTACAAGACTACTTTGATGAAATGCAAGAAGGAAAGATCGCCCTTGAATCAGGATGAAATTGTAAATGAAAGTATTCCTGTGGTTGCCACTGCTAACGGAGGGTTTGTAAAAAGATTATACACAGGGAAAAAGGCAGTAGTGGAGAATTTTGGCGAAAATAAAACTGAAGCGGATAGCGCGGAGGCCATATTATATGATAGATATTTAGATAATAAAGGCTCTTTCCCGGAGTTAGTATTGAATGGAGTTGGCAGTTATTCAGAAGGCGGACTGGATATCACTAAGAATAATAATGTTGTACGGTTAAATAAATTTTATGCGTTAGCAGAACGTAGAGTGCAGTATATAGTGAGGTTCTCTGCTGATGCTA
>DASULB010000142.1:0-9682 GCA_036278455.1 Chitinophagaceae bacterium
TGGGGTGTAACCACCAGCAAACCCGGTAAATTGTACCTGCATATCTTTCAAGCACCCAATGACGGGATGTTGCACGTCCCTTTTATTACAGCCACGGTGACGCATGTCAGGTTATTGGGAACTGATGAGCAGTTGTCCTGGGAAAAACAGCCGGGAGATATACTCATCAGGTTGCCGGCCAGGTTGCCTGACAAGCGCGATGCAGTCATAGAACTGGACTATACCGGCCATCAGCCTGATCATTCCGCCGATCATACCCAGACAGTAAGCCGGCAATATCCCGAAATCAAAATTCCGGTTATACAGGCCACCTACCATGGCCAGGCACAGAACAAGTCAATTACTTCCGCTCATTATTTTGGTGACTGGAAGCACGATAATTGTGCGGTCAATCTGAAAGACTCCACAGATGCCATTACTTTCGGATTAAATATCCTGCAGCCGGGCGACTACAGGATCATACTGGATTATGCCTGTGCCCACGCTTCGGCCAGCACCGAAGGTATCGTACAGGTGGCGGACCAACAGTTGTATTTCCGCAGCCTGGAAACGGGTGAATATGATTCTCATAAGCCGCTTATGTTTATTCAGCATGCTATCGGATTGGTTACCATTCCTGAAAAAGGGCAGTACAAGTTATCCATAATCCCTGCTGAAGATACCAGCCACGGCTTATTCTGGTTAAGGAACCTGATTATACAACCCATCCGATGATCATGCACAAGTTTCCTGCCAGGCGCTGTGGTCAAACTTATACCTGCTAAAACAGCTACAAATGTCCATACTAAAATCTTTATCCATCACATTGTGTCTCTTTGTATTTATTTTCTTCATCAATATTGGCCCGGCAAATGCGCAAAAAGTTGTTCTGCAAAAAACAACCTTATGGCATGGCTTTGAAAAGGTCAATTTTGTTTTGGATGGGGTCCCGGCATATTATGTAAAACCAAAGAAGGAATTGGCGGGTAATCCGTGGGTATGGCGGGCCCATTTCCCCAATTGGCATATTACGATGGATAGTCTGTTGTTAGGGAAAGGTTTTTACATCGCTTATATCAACACCAATAACCAATATGGTGCCCCCGGTGCCATGATGGTCTGGAATAAATTCTACCATTATCTCACCACCCGCCTGTCTTTCGCACATAAGGTTGCACTGGAGGGAGTGAGCAGGGGAGGCTTATATGTTTATGGATGGGCAAAAAGGAATCCGGATAAGGTCAGCTGTATCTACGCCGAAGCACCCGTATGCGACATCAAAAGCTGGCCGGGGGGCAAGGAAAAAAGCCAGGGTAACGCCAGTAACTGGAAACAGTTATTACAGGTTTACGGTTTTACCGAATCCCAGGCGATGCAATACCAGGACAATCCTATTGATCATTTAGCGGATCTGGCCGCTTTTAAAGTGCCGATCCTGCACGTCATTAACTTACAGGACAAGATCGTTCCGCCCGGGGAAAATACCTTCGTTTTGGTTAAACGGTATCTGCATCTCGGCGGGCCGGCGATGGTCTATCCGATGACACGGGGAAAACAGGAGCTTAACGGGCATCATTTTGCCATAGAACATCCCGATTGGTGGGCTGATTTTATTGAACGATGCAGCTACCCGGTGAAAAATCCGCTGCCTTATCATGATTTTTTTAAGATCAGAAATGGCCTGTCACATTTTTACGGAAAATTAAAGCGTCATCAGCCTGTGACGGTGGCTTTTCTCGGTGGATCAATCACTTATAACCCGGGTTGGAGGGATGACCTATGCAAATATTTAAGGGAGCGGTTCCCCACTGAACAATTCCATTTTATCGCTGCCGGAATTCCCTCGCTCGGCAGCCTGCCACATGCCTTTCGCTTGCAACGCGATGTTCTGGACAGCGGCAAAGTGGACCTGATGTTTGTAGAAGCCGCTGTTAATGACAGGGTCAATGGCACCGACAGCATTACCCAGGTCAGGGACCTGGAAGGAATCGTCCGCCACGCCAAAAGAAGTAACCCCGACATGGATATCGCATTTTTTTCTTTTGCCGATCCGGCCAAATTAGCAGATTATAGCGAAGGGAAAATACCCGTCGCGGTTCACAACCACGAACTGGTAGCACAACATTACGGGTTGCCTTCTCTCAATCTGGCCAGGGAAGTATATGATAAAATAAAGGCTGGCGAATTTAGCTGGCAATATGATTTCAAAAGCCTCCATCCGGCACCTTATGGCGAAACGCTTTATTTTGAAAGCATGAAGGCGTTGCTCGACAGCTGTTTTGAGAAAGCAGGTACCGCTTATAGCAATAAGCTGCCGGAACCCATGAATAAATTTAGTTTTGATAATGGTCAATATTATCCCATTCAAAAGGCCCGGATAAAAAGCGGGTGGAAATTGATCGACCACTGGCATCCTGAAGATCAGACCCATACACGTGAAGGCTTTGTCGACGTTCCGGTGTTGGAAGCAACTGTTCCAGGATCTGAATTAAAGCTGTCCTTTACAGGTACAGCCATCGGAATGGCGGTGCTTGCAGGTCCCTATGCAGGTATCATAGAATACAGCATAGACAAAAAGCCGTTTCAAAAATTAGACCTGTATACTCAATGGAGCAGCAACCTGTACCTCCCCTGGTACGAACTGTTTTCAGGCACGCTAAAAAACAAAAATCATACACTGCGATTAAGACTTTCGCCGGATCAAAATCCGCAAAGCAAAGGACCTGCTTGTAAAATTGTATATTTTCTGGTTAATAAGAGAGCGTGATCTGGCTTATTGCGCCTTCAGGAAACATTTCACGGACAGAAAATCCGTTCGAATTGATTACAAAAGGCAGAGAATCGATCACCGGCGCCGATAGCCTGACGGCTTCATTTCAAGCTATTCATGCCTTGACCTTGGCTGCCCCTATTTCTGAGAAAATCCAAAGATGGCAGGAAACGGGTAAGTACCACGGTAATTGCCAATTTTCATTTACAAAGTAGTGATCATCCGAACCCTAAACCACCTGCTAGAACAGTGGTTCTTAAAGTTTCTTTAAAAGGGGTAAAAAACCATTGATGTTAGATAAGATAATATCAGTTAAAAAGGTTCCGGCGGTATATCTTTGTCACAGACGTTTGAAGCAAACGATTGCACGTCAATTGCCGGAAGTAGCACAAGGGTTTAAAATTCATTTAATTAAAGAAAGCAAAAATATGCTTCACCTGAACTCCCGGTAGCAGTTCTTTCAGAAACAATTGCAAATATCTATCAGAAACCACTAAAACCCGAAATAGCGCATTAAAACCTGAAGGAATCATTAGCAGAGGATTGATCTCAAAAAGTACAGTTTAGGTATTGATTTTCAGGGTTCTTATGTGGCAGGGTTCTTATAACAAACCTGTAAAAAAAAGCACAACGGAATGAGGCCTCTTTACAAAACACAGGGAGCGGGCAACACAGCGTGAAGCATAGTCAACACCGGGGATTTGAAAGACAATGAACCCGGTCATATAATACTTTAAATGGAGGAGCAGGAATCATGGAAGGGATCGGAAGATTAGATTTACTTCGGCCTGGATTTTTACCTGGCCTGCAAATGATTGATTTGCTTTTGTGTAGAACAGAATGTTTTTGCGCTGACATTCAAACGATTGCATAAACCATGAATTTATAAAATAAACGCCTATCATATATTATTTACACTTTAATCACAGTTTGCTATGAACGATTGTTTACTTCAAAAACCACAACGGTTGTTTTACAGGAAATACTTATTTCTCACAATGAATCTTTTTTCTCCTGCTTTTCTTTCTTTTGAAAAGATAGTTGCGCTATCAGGCAAGCGAAACCTTGTTTCGCATAACCGGAAGCGACGGAGAGGATATTTTTAATTAAATATCCAAGCAAGCGATCCTATGTTTCCATAAAAACGGGCTGACAGCTATATAAAATTATCTGGTCAAGCAATATCTAAGGCTACAGGCCTCCGGTAGGAATGCCTTGACTACCCTCATTGCACCTTTATGCAATGATCTTCAGGATTAAATCTTTGGGAATGGCGTTCTTTATTATTCAGGAATAATTATTTAAAACAATAAAAAATACAGGATGAAAAAGCGTTTACTAAAAAACATCGCTGCGGTTGTTTTTGTGGCCTTGATGTTTACAGCGCCTGCTTTAAAAGCCTTAGGCATGACGACATACCTTCTACCTGATAAAACGGGCATTAAAGAGGGACCATTATCAGAAAATGCCGGAAAAAGATCTCTGGTGGCGATTAATATACAGACTATCCAGGTCACCGGATTGGTTACCGATAGTTCCGGTTCGCCATTGCCAGGGGTAACTGTGTATGTGAAGGAAAACAAAAGCATCGGTACCACTACCGATCTGAATGGGCGCTATGTACTGGAGGTTCCCGACAATGCCACGATTGCCTTTAGCATGATCGGGTTTGATGAACAGGATGTGCCTGTTAATGGCAAGCAAACCATTAATATCGCGCTTAAACCGACCACCAATACACTGGGTGAAACGGTGGTAGTGGCATTTGGTACGCAAAAGAAACAGGAAGTGGTGGGTGCCGTCACCACCATTAACCCCGAAGACCTGAAAGTTCCTTCCAGCAACCTGACGACAGCCTTGGCCGGGAAGCTGGCAGGGGTGATCGCTTATCAGCGTAGTGGTGAGCCCGGCGCCAACAATGCGGATTTCTTTATACGGGGTGTGACTACTTTCGGCTATAAAAAGGATCCGCTGATCCTGGTAGACGGCATTGAGCTGTCCGCTAATGATCTGGCCCGTATGCAGGTGGACGACATTGCCAGTTTCTCTATTCTGAAAGACGCTACCGCCACCGCTTTATATGGAGCTCGCGGTGCCAACGGCGTGATCCTTATTACGACCAAGGAGGGAAAGGAGGGAAAAGCCAAGATAAATATACGGGTCGAAAACTCCATGTCGGCACCTACCCGAAATATACAGCTGGCAGGCCCTGTCACCTATATGAAGTTAAATGATGAGGCCGTATCAACAAGGAATCCACTTGGTGTCTTACCATATTCAAAACGGGATATTGATAATGTTGCTTCTGGCACCAACCCTTATGTATACCCGGCCAACGACTGGCAAAGCATGCTGTTCAAGGATTATACGATGAACCAGCGGTTTAACCTGAATGTAAGCGGTGGTGGAAAGGTGGCCAGGTATTATATCGCAGGTACCTTTAACCAGGACAATGGTGTACTCAAAGTGCCTCATCAAAGCAACTTCAATAACAACATCAACCTGAAAACTTATGAACTGCGCTCCAATGTGAATGTGAATGTAACCAAGACAACGGAAGTCGGCGTGAAATTGTACGGTACCTTCGATGATTATAACGGGCCTATTTACAGTGGTACACAGGTTTACCGTAATGTCATGCGGACAGATCCGGTGAGATTCCCCGCTTATTTTCCAAAGGACAGCGCCCATGCCTATCTGCACCATATCTTATTTGGTAATTATGACCTGGGCGAATACCTGAATCCATATGCGGATATGGTGAAGGGATACAAGGAATATAACCAAACGCTCATGCTCGCACAGTTTGACCTTAAGCAGGACTTATCCTTCATTACAAACGGCCTGTCATTAAAAGCATTATTCAATGCCACCCGGTATTCTTACTTTGATGTGGTCCGCCAATATGTACCTTTTTTCTACCAGGTAGGCTTCTATAATAAAGTAAAAAATTCCTATACCCTGGATCCGATCAACGAGGCAAGCGGTGAGGAATTTCTGAGTTATGACGAAGGGGGGAAAACGGTCAGGGCCACTACTTATATACAGGCAATTCTCAATTATCAACATACCATCAATAAGAACCATGGCTTGAGCGGCATGCTCGTATTCCTGTTGCAAAATAAGGTGGACGGAAACTCGGGAAGTTTGCAGGAATCCTTGCAGCATCGCAACATAGGGGTGTCAGGCAGGTTTACTTATTCCTTTAAAAACACTTATTTCGGTGAATTTGATTTTGGTTATAACGGATCGGAACGTTTTGACCACAGTCATCGTTTTGGCTTCTTCCCTTCCGCCGGTGTGGCCTGGCAGGTGTCCAATGAAAAATTCTGGGCATCCGTTAGTCCTGTGATTAATAATTTGAAGCTGAGGGCAACCTACGGGCTCATCGGTAACGATGCCATTGGCAGTGCTTCTGACCGCTTCTTTTATTTATCGGATGTAAATATGAATGATGGCGGCAAGGGAGCCACTTTTGGTCTGGATGATTCTTATTCCATGAATGGAATTACGGTGAACAGGTACAGCAATCCGGATATTTCCTGGGAAACTTCTTATAAGACCAATGTTGGCTTTGACCTGGGACTGTTTAATTCCGTAAACATTACAGCGGATCTCTGGAAAGAGAAACGCAAAGACATCCTGATGGTGCGCTCCTTCATCCCCACCACCATGGGACTGAATAATAATGCCATTCCACAAGCCAATGTGGGACAGGCTGAGGGAAAGGGTGTTGATTTGTCACTGGATTATTCAAAATTTTTTACCGGTGGTTTCTGGATGCAGGCCCGGGCAAATTTCACCTATGCGGTGAGCCGGTTTTTGGTATATGAAGAGCCTGAATACACCGAAGCACCCTGGAAATCGCACGTAGGATATCCGATCTCCCAACAGTGGGGTTATATCGCCGAACATTTATTTGTGGATAATAAGGAAGTGGCCAATTCGCCGCAGCAGGAGTTTGGCGCCTATGAAGCAGGCGATATTAAATACCGGGATATCAACGGCGATGGAAAGATCACTACGCTCGATGAGGTACCGATCGGCTATCCTACCTCTCCTGAAATCGTATATGGTTTTGGGGTTTCTGTCGGGTACAAAAACTTTGACCTTTCCTGCTTTTTCCAGGGACTGAGCCGCGAATCGTTCTGGATCGATTATGATGCCACTGCACCATTTGTGTCCTATCGTTATAATAACGACCCCAGTGAACTTGACGATCTTACACTCAAGAATCAATTGCTTGAGGCATATGCCAAGAACCACTGGTCCGAAGACAACCGGAATGAGTATGCCCTGTGGCCCCGGTTGAGTACCTCCTCCGACATAGGAAATAACAATAACTCCCAACAAAGCACCTGGTTCATGCGCAACGGTTCCTTTCTCAGGCTGAAGAGCGCTGAAGTTGGTTATACATTGCCACAAACGTTGACTGAAAGGATACACATGAAGAAAGCACGGTTTTACCTCAACGGTACCAACCTGTTTTGTTGGAGCCCATTTAAATTATGGGATCCTGAAATGGGTGACAATGGGTTAGGATACCCTGTTCAACGGGTCATTAATGTCGGTTTACAGGTATCATTCTAAATACAGCAATTTTAAAAGAGATCAATATGAAAAAGTTAAAAAATAATGAAAGGGTGACAGGGAGAGTCGGACATCGCCCTGCCATGCTCATCACATTGTTATTGGCTGCCATGAGCATCTTTTCTTCCTGCAAATATCTGGATGTAGTACCCGATAATGTAGCGACCATCGACTATGCGTTCCGTGAACGCACCCAAGCCATGAAGTTTTTGTTTACCTGTTATTCCTATCTTCCGGAGTGTTCTAATTTCGAAGATATGCCCGGCCTGATCACCGATGATGAGATCTGGTTTTTTTACCCGCCAAAGGATTTTGATGCCACTGCCTGGCAAATTGCCAGGGGAGAACAAAACGTGGTAGATCCTTATCTTAATTATTGGGATGGTAGAAATAATGGTAAACCTTTATTTCAGGCGATCCGTGATTGCAACACTTTCCTCGCCAATATAGGTGAAACGCCTGACATGGAGCCAATGGAGAAGGACCGGTGGATATCAGAAGTGAAATTTCTGAAGGCTTATTACGATTGGTTTTTGCTCCGGATGTATGGCCCTATTCCCATCATTGACAAGAACCTGCCCGTCTCTACAGGTCCGGACGCGGTGAAGGTATACCGGCAACCGGTGGATTCCTGCTTTAATTATATTGTAAACCTGATTGATACGGCCATGGTCAACCTGCCGACTGCAGTGACAGACAAGGTAACCGAATTGGGCAGAATTACCCAGCCGATTGCCATGTCCATCAAAGCCCGCATATTGATTACGGAGGCCAGTCCTTTGTTCAACGGCAATGCCGACTATGCCAATTTCGTGGATAACAAAGGCAGACACCTTTTTAACACTACTTATGATCCTTCCAAATGGCAAAAAGCCGCTGATGCCTGTAAGCAGGCCATTGATCTTTGCCATTCCCTGGGATATAAACTAAGCCATTTTCAGCCGCTGATCGATAATTATCACCTGGACTCGGCCTTGCAAATACAAATGGATCTCCGCACGGCGATCACTGAAAAATGGAATTCGGGAGTGATATGGGCTTCAACCAACAGCATGGCCAACAGCATTCAAAGATATGCCCAGGCATTTCTGGGTTTCATACCCCATGCCACCCAGCAGCGTGCCATGTACGCCCCGCCCATCAAAATTGCAGAAATGTTTTATACGAAGAACGGATTACCTATTGATCAGGACAAAACCTGGAATTACGCCACCAGGTTTAACCTGGATACAGGCAAACAAGCCAACATAGACTACATTGCCAATGGCTATGTGACCGCCAACCTCAATTTCCACCGGGAGCCACGCTACTATGCTGACCTGGGTTTTGACGGCGGAGTATGGTACGGACAGGGAGAATACGACATCAACAACGCTTTCCATGTGGAAGGCAAGGCAGGGCAATATTCCGCCAGGACACAGGCCTCCAACTATTCTATTACGGGCATGTATGCAAAAAAGCTGGTTAATTTCCAGAACATTAACGAAACAAACGGTACCTACCAGATCCAATCTTATCCCTGGCCGATCATGCGCCTGGCGGAATTGTACTTGTATTATTCCGAGGCCCTGAACGAAGTAAGCGGCCCCAATGCAGAAGTATATAAGTGGATAGACCTGGTAAGGGAGCGGGCCGGTATTCCTTCTGTTGAAGATTCCTGGTCAAAATACGCCACCGATCCCTCAGAGGCTACAACAAAAGATGGCTTTCGGAAAATCATCCGGCAGGAAGAACTGATCGAGATGGCCTTTGAAGGGCAACGCTTCTGGGATATCTTACGCTGGAAAGAAGGAGAGAAATACTGGAATCAGCCAATCACAGGCTGGGACATTACCCAGGCAGATGCCAAGGCCTACTATCAACCGATCTTGCTGTTTAACCAGAGTTTTAAAAAGAAAGATTATTTCTGGCCCATTTATGAGCAGGATATCATTGTGAACCATAATCTGGTGCAGAACCCGGGTTGGTAAACAGCCGGCGCATGGATCAGGGTTACCCGGTTTATCATTAATATTAAAATCTATAATTATGCATATCTATAAAAATTTATTATTCATCCTGGCGGGGATTTTACTATTCTCCGCCTGCCAGGACGCCAAACTGGTGGGACCTATAGAGCAAAGCAAGACAGCCCCGGGCGTAGTCAGCAATGTGCAGGTAGTAAGCACGCCCGGCGGCGCCAGGATCAGCTACCAGGTACCAAAAGATGCCGACTTGTTCTATGTAGAGGCTGACTATGAAATACGACCGGGCCAAAAGGAAGAAGTAAAATCCTCTTATTACAACAATTATCTCGTTATCCAGGGATTCGGCGATACCAGCGAACACCAAGTAAAAATCTAT
>DASULB010000143.1:0-19990 GCA_036278455.1 Chitinophagaceae bacterium
CGTTCCGGGGCATCCTTTAAATATTTGCCTGCATTTCTGAGGATAAAATCAACTTCTTTTTTCAATGCCCTAGGCTCCAGTGTATGTTCTTCCAACGGCGTATCGGTAGTACCTGCCAACAGGTGGTTATGCCAGGGAACGACGAACAACACCCGGCCATCGTCCGTGGCGGGTATCATCAGTGCGCACTGCGTTGTTTGTAAAAAATGGGGTGGCAACACCAGGTGCACGCCCTGACTGGGCTGTACGGTATGTTCCTCCGTTCCCGTATCCATTTTGTGTACATCGTCCACAAAGACACCCGTAGCGTTCACGACCGCCCTTGTCTGAAGATGGTAGGTGCGCCCATTTTCAAGATCAGTTGCTTCTACCCGATCCAACCTTCCGTTCCCGTCCTTTGCCAGTGCCGTCACCCTCATGTAATTCACGACGGTTCCACCAAGATCCGTGCAGGTGGCAGCCAGACTTACCGCCATCCGTGCATCATCAAACTGGCCATCATAATAAAGCACTCCCCCTTTCAGTTTATCCTCCTTTACGCCCGACATACTTTCGATTACTTTCGTTTTACGCAGCCAGGAAGAATGACCTACCCGTTGACTTCCGGCCATCAGGTCATACAGCTTCAAACCGGCAGAATATTTTATGCGCTCCCACAAGCTGTAAACAGGAATGATAAAAGCCTGCTTCTTTGCTAAATGAGGTGCGTTCTTAAGAATATAGCCCCGTTCCATCAAGGCCTCCCGCACGAGTTGTAAATTCCCCTGTTCCAGGTAACGAACGCCGCCGTGCACCAACTTGGTACTGCGGCTGGAAGTGCCCTTTGCAAAATCCGACTGCTCCAGCAGGAGCGTTTTATAGCCCCGTGAGGCCGCATCCACGGCAACGCCAAGACCGGTGGCTCCCCCGCCAATAACAATCACATCCCACTTGTCGATCTTTTCTAATGTCTCCAATGATTTATTTCTGTCCATGCCTGAATTTTCTGCGGTGATGTCTGTTCCCTTTTGTTTTGCGCCGTTTCCATGCTTATTTCCGAAGTATTTCGTAAGCAAAAGTAATAAATGAAAATATCAAATGCAAACACATGATATCTGCTATCACTCAAATACATTATCCGACTGATGGCGATCAATTTACAGCTTATTGATAATCATTATACTGTGTATCGTACGTTACCATAAACTCAAAAATTGACACTTATTTTAGATCATTTTAAATTATTTCATTTTATATTTTTAAGGTTTGCAGCGGTTTCTTCTGTGACGGATAAAGCAGGTTTCCAATGTGATCCCGACAGGATCCAAACCTGTAACCTTCCGATCCGTAGTCAGATATTCTATTCATTACCAGATTTGCCAACTATCCGCTACATTTGCGTATATGTTATCCATTGCTAAACGGCATGAGGCCATCCTCGACAAACTCCAGCTGGAAGGATATGTGAATGTGCTTGACCTGTGCAAAGGACTGGATGTCTCCGCCGTCACCATCCGCAAAGACCTGAAACTGCTGGAAGACAAAGGATTGCTCTTCCGGTCACACGGCGGGGCCTCCCTGCATAACCCATACATCAACGAGCGACCGGTAAATGAAAAGGAGCATGTGCGGGCAGATGAAAAAAACAGGATCGGCATCGCTGCAGCCGGGACCATTATCCATGATGATGCCATCATCATCGCTTCGGGTACTACCGTAATGGCGCTGGCCAGGCACATTAAACCCCTGGGCCATCTTACCGCGATCACCGCTTCTTTGAGTGTGGCGCTGGAATTGAACCGCCATCCGGAAATAGAGGTGATGCAGCTGGGCGGCACCCTGCGCAAAAGCTCTTCCTCAGTGGCTGGTCTGTTCGGTGAATCCATGCTGGAGCATTTTTCCTGCAGCAAATTGTTCCTGGGCATTGACGGCATTGACCTGGAGTTTGGGCTTACCACCACCAACATGATGGAAGCACATCTCAATCAAAAAATGATGCAGGCCGCCCAGAAAACAATTGTGCTGGCCGATTCCAGTAAGTTTGGCCGCCGGGGCTTCGGCAAAATAGGCACCCTCGAAGAACTGGACCAGATCATCACCGACAAGGATGCCCCCTCCCATTTTATCAAGGCCCTGGAAGAAAAAGGTATTGAAGTGATCCTCGTCTGAATGTGATATGCTCATTCCAAAACGCTCATGAAAACGAACTATCGTAAAAGGACTATCCCGGATCCCTTACCGGAACAAAGACGATAAAACCTGAAACGACGAAATCCCTTTTTTACCTACTTTTGCATCAGTTTTATTATATTTAATTTAAAATTACATCACCTACACACAACACACCATGGATATATTTGACAAGCTGCACAAAGACCTGGGGAATATCGGTAAACACTCCGACAGGGCGCACGGTTATTTTACTTTTCCCAAACTGGAAGGAGAGATTGGAAGCCGCATGTTATTTCGCGGTAAAGAAAAGGTCGTCTGGAGCCTGAACAATTACCTGGGACTCGCCAACCATCCCGAGGTACGCAAAGCGGATGCGGAAGCGGCCGCCCAATACGGCCTGGCCTATCCCATGGGTGCCCGCATGATGAGCGGGAACTCAGAAGCTCATGTGAAGCTGGAAAATGAATTGTCCGACTTCGTTCGCAAAGAAGATACCATCCTGCTGAACTACGGTTACCAGGGCATCATGAGCGCGATCGATGCGGTATGCGACCGCCGCGATGTCATCGTTTACGACAGTGAATCACATGCCTGTATCATAGACGGCGTAAGGTTACATCCCGGACACCGGTACGTCTTCAAACACAATGACATGGAGGACTGCAAAAAACAACTGAAACGGGCGACCGAGCTGGCGGCCAAAACAGGGGGCGGCATCCTGGTGATCACCGAAGGCGTTTTTGGCATGGCGGGTGACCAGGGCAAATTGGCCGAGATCATCTCCATGAAGAAAAAATACAATTTCCGACTGATGGTCGACGACGCGCATGGTTTCGGTACCATGGGCAAGACCGGTGCAGGCACGGGCGAAGAGCAGGGCGTACAGGACGACATAGACCTCTATTTCTCCACCTTCGCCAAATCAATGGCATCCATCGGTGCCTTCATGAGCGCTGAAAAATCCATCGTCACTTACCTGCGGTACAACGTCCGGTCACAGATATTCGCCAAATCACTGCCCATGCCTATTGTACTGGGTAATCTTAAAAGGCTGGAGCTGTTGCGTTCCGAGCCCATACATAAGCAGCAGCTTTGGAACGTGGTCAATAAGTTACAGAGTGGATTGCGGGAAAGAGGCTTTAACATCGGCCATACCAACTCTCCGGTAACACCTGTTTATCTCACGGGCGACATCCCGGAGGCAACCGCCATGGCAGGAGACCTGCGGGAAAATTACGATATCTTTTGTTCCATTGTGGTCTATCCTGTCATTCCCAAGGGACAGATCATCTACCGGTTGATCCCCACGGCGGTACATACCGATGAAGACATACAGCTAACGCTGGAAGGATTTTCAGAGGCCAAGAAAAAACTGGACTCCGGTGTTTACAAAGTAAGCGAGATTCCGGTGTTATAAAATAAGTGCTGCTTGTGTGATATCCCATACGCTTGCATGACTGCTCTTTCCCGCTATCTTAGAAAAACCGTCCGAACAAGTTTACCATCTGTTTGGGCGAGGTTTATTTTATCCTGCGCATATGCGATAAAACATAAGCAAAAAAAGCCTCCTATCAAGAGGCTTTCTTATTTTAAACGACTTTCAAGCTTTCACGTATGAAAAAAATGCTTTACCTGCTTCTGTTTTTTACCTGTTTATCCGCCGTGCCGCTCTTTGCGCAAAACAAGCAGATCACCATTGCCGATATTTATAAAAACCACACCTTTCAGGCAGAAAACATAGCGGGCTTCAATTCCATGAAGGATGGCAGGTACTACACCGAGATCGACGATGAAGGAAACCTGGTCAAAAAAAGCTTTGTCACCGGGAATACCACAGACACCCTGGTGCGCGCCGATGAGATCAAGACACCTGACGGGAAAACCCTGCAACCTGACAATTATCAATTCTGCAAAGACGAAAGTAAGATCCTGATCAACACCCGGATCCACCACATTTACCGTCGTTCTTATTCCGCTATTTCCTATGTCTATGACCTGAAAACAAAAAAGTTGTACCAAGTCTCCCCGGATCCGGTACTGCACGCCGATTTCTCTCCGGATGGGAGCAAGGTGGCTTACGTCAGGAACAACGATCTTTATTACAGGGACCTGACCACAGGCAAAGAAACGCGCGTCACCCATGACGGCAGGCGTAACCACATCATCAATGGGAACTGCGACTGGGTATATGAAGAGGAGTTTGAATTTACCAGGGCCTTCCAATGGAGCCCCCAGGGCGATAAGATCGCCTACTACCGTTTTGATGAAAGCCGCGTTCCCCTTTATACCATTCCTTTTTATACCGATACCAGCAATTATCCCACACTCTATACCTATAAATATCCCAAGGCAGGAGAGCCCAATTCAATCGTCACCATTCATGTCTTTGATCTGAATACGGGAAAGAAACAGAACATGGATGTGGGTAAAAACACCGACCAGTACATTCCCCGCATCAAATGGACTACTGACAACAATACGCTTTGCATTTTCAGGATGAACCGCCTGCAAAACAAGCTGGAATTATTACTGGACAACGCGGCGACGGGACAATCCCGGGTGCTTTATACGGACACTGACAAGTGGTACATCGATGAAACCCTGCTGGACGACCTGTTTTTCCTGAAAGACGGCAAACATTTTATCATCGTCAATGAAGGTGATGGCTGGCAGCACGCCTATCTCTATGACATGCAGGGCCACCAGATCCACAAACTCACGGCAGGCCACTGGGATGTGGATAAGATCGCGGGCATCGACCAGGTCCATTCACGGCTATATTTTACCGCGGCTTATCATTCTCCCATGGACCGTCAGTTGTTTTCCGTAAACTTCAATGGAAAAAAGCTAAAACAACTCACCTCCAAACGCGGATGGCATACGGTACAGTTTAACGCCGATCAAACTTATTACCTGGATAATTATTCCAACATCAATACCCCACCGGTCTTTACGATCTGCGATCACACCGGAAAAGTCATCCGGCAATTGCAGGATAACCTTGCCCTGCGTTACAGATTGAGCGAATATGATCTTTCGAAAGCGCGATTTCTAAAGATCCCGAATGCGGAAGGAGTGAAACTAAACGCCTATATGTTAATGCCCTCTGACTTTGATTCCACCAAAAAATATCCCGTGCTGTTTATGAACTATGGCGGCCCCGGCTCCCAGTCCGTGAAAGACAGCTGGGGTACCGCATTCATCTGGCAGCAGATGCTGGCGGAGAAAGGTTACATCATCGTCTGCGTGGACAATACGGGTACGGGCTTTCGGGGGGAAGTGTTCAAAAAGAAATATACTTACCTGCAATTAGGCTGGAAGGAAATCCATGATCAGATGGACGCGGCCCGCTGGCTATACCACCATTACAGTTATGTGGATTCAGCGCGCATCGGTCACTGGGGCTGGAGTTTTGGTGGCTTTATGAGCTGTCTGGCCATCACAGTGGGCACAGATGTCTTTCATACTGCCATTGCCGTGGCACCTGTGACCGACTGGCGTTATTATGACAACATCTACACCGAGCGTTACATGCGGACCCCGCAGGAGAACCCGAAGGGATATGACAAGACATCTCCCATCAACTACGCGAAAAAATTAAAAGGCAAGTTTCTCATTATTCACGGAACCGGAGATGACAACGTCCACTTTCAGAACAGCACGATGTTTAGCGAGGCCCTTAGACAGGCCGACAAACAATTCGCCCAGGCCTATTATCCCAATAACAACCATGGCATTTATGGCGGCAATACCCGCATGCAGCTTTTCACCCGCATGACGAATTTTATTTTGAAAAACCTGTAGCCCGGCTGTTTAGCTCGCCAGACAAAAAGGCCTTATGCTTGCATGCATAAGGCCTTTTTTGCAAATAAAGATCATCCTTTATCTGGCGATCACATCAAATTTCTCTTTTAGCTGGATGTCCTCCGATGAAGATCCGATCATGGCGGTAAACCAGCCAGGTTCTTCGGTGAATTTCATTTGTCTGTCATACAGGCCCAGGTCATGCGGCGTGATGGTAAAAGTAACGGGTTTTGATTCACCCGGTGCAAGGCTCAGGCGCGTAAAGCCACGGAGCTTTTTCACATAAGTGGTCACACTGCTGAGTTCATCATCAATATATAATTGCGGCACGGCATCGCCCTTCACCCCCCCGGTGTTGGTCACCGTAAAGGATAGCTTTATATCCTGTCCTGCCTTTGGCTTTAAGGGTGTCACTGTCAGACCACTGTATTTAAAAGTCGTATAACTGAGACCGTAACCAAACGGATAAAGAAAGCCTTTCACCCGTGCCCTGCCGGAACCTTCATCACCGGGCTTCATGGGAAAGGTCAGAATTGCCTGCCCGGCTGATTTTGGGAAAGGAATGGCTAATTTCCCACCGGGGTTATATTTGCCGAACAGCACATCGGCGATGGCCGTCCCCGTAGCTTCCCCCAGGTACCAGGTCTCCACGATCGCCGGAACATTGGCCACCGCCCAGTTAATGGTGAGCGGTCTGCCGTTTACAAGCAACAGGACAACCGGCTTCCCGGTAGCGGCCACCGCTTCCAGCAACTGCTCCTGATGACCCGGAAGGTCCAGGCTTACCCTGCTGTGACTTTCTCCTATGGTCTTACTGCCATCGCCCAGGGCCATGATCACTACATCGGAGCGGCGCGCCACCGCTACGGCGGAATCAATGGAAGCCTTTTCCTGATCGGTCAACGGAAAATGCTCCACATCGCTTTCGGGGAAATGGGGGTCGGTATGATTGATGCCTTTGGCGTAAAGCAGCTTCACACTGGCGGGGACGGCTTCTTTGACGCCTTCAAAGATGCTCTTCACATCAAAATCCGAAGGTCCGTAACCGGTACGCAAACTCTTCACTTCCTTTGCATTGGGCCCGACCACCGCCAGTGTTTTTATTTTTGACGCGTCCAAAGGCAACAGGTGACCTTCATTCTTTAGCAACACGATGGCCTCGTGGGCCGCCCGGAGTGCCAGTTTCTGTGACGAAGGATTGTTGACGATGGTGTCGGCTGCTTTCGGGTCCTTCACATAGGGGTGATCAAATAAACCCAGCCGGTATTTTACACTTAATACCTCGGCCACCCTTTTATTGATCACGCTCATGGGTATCTTTCCTTTTTTTACCGCGTCGATCAGCGGATCAATGTAATCGGTGGATTTTGTAAAATCGGTCCGCACGTCCAGGCCGGCTTCCAACACCTGGCGGATGGCGTCTTCATAGTCGGGCGCCACATGGTGCTTTTGGTAAACATATTCCACCGCGCGGCTGTCGGATACGACATACCCGTTAAAACCGTATTCCTTTCTCAGGATATCGGTCATAAATTTCTTGCTCGCAATGATCGGTACGCCATCGTATTCATTATAGGAGGCCATGACGCCCAGGGGATGCTCCTTTTCAATGACTTCGCGAAAGGGCTCCAGGTATATCTCCCGCATTTCCCTCGGCGCCACACGGGGATGGGTGCGGACCCCGCCGTCGCGACCGCCGACGGGGATGCTGTAAACGGCGAAATGCTTGAGGGTGGAGGCGACATCATGGCTTTGGATCCCCGCGATCATGGCGTCGCCCAACTGACCGCAGAGGTAAGGCGAAGACCCATAACAGGATTCCACCCGGCCCCACCTCGGATCGCTGCTGACATCCATTTCCGGCGCGTAGATGTTGGTATAGCCCAGCGCCCTGGCTTCCTTTCCTTCCACGTCGCCGATGGCGCGGATCAGCGGTTTGTCAAAAGTGCTTCCCTGTCCCGTTTCCCTGGGAAAGGCGGTCGCTTTTTCGTGTTTCAGACCCGCGATGCCTTCGTCCGTGAAGTCAACGGGAATACCAAGGCGGGTATCTTCGACAAAGAAGCGCTGGATTTTGTTGATGGCCCCGGCATGCGCTGAATAAGGGAGTGAAAAGACCTTTGATTTACGTTGGCCGGTCAGTTGCTCGTCGATGTTGGCGATGCCATTGGCCCAGATTTCATTTTTCCATTCCGGTGTGGGAAGGGAATCTTTCAGCACGGCGCCATAGCCATATAAAGTGGTCAGCTGACAGGCCTTTTCCGTCAGGTTCATCCTTGAAACCAGGTCCTGCACACGTTTCGCCACCGGCTGGGAGGCATCTTCATACACTTCTTTTTTACCGTCCTTATTCAGGTCTGTCCATCCTTTGTGATAAATATCCTTCTTTGCCGCCTGCTGGGCCGTAGCCGACAAGGCAGGCAAAAGGATCATTACCGAGGCCAGGGGGGCCATCCATTTATGTTGTTTCATGTTCAATTGATTTTGGCGCCCAAGGTATAAAAAAATCAAAAGCCGCGCAATCGTTTGCGCTATATTTAGTGAAATCAAAGCCGAAGGGCCTGAATCCTTCCATATCCCCGATATCTGGGGCATGCGCCGCAAAGAACCGGCGGAATAATGACGGTGTCAGCCTGTATTGCCTGGCGGTTCCGCCTGTTTCCCCTTATTTGGCTAACTTTGCAAAAAAAGAGGATATCATGAGCACAAAAGGCAAAGTGCTGGTAGCGATGAGCGGTGGTATTGACAGTACCGTTACCGCGTTGATGCTGAACGAACAAGGCTATGAGGTGGTGGGCATCACCATGAAAACATGGGATTACGCCACTTCTGGCAGCAGTAAAAAAGAAACTGGCTGCTGCAACCTTGATTCCTTCAATGACGCCCGGGCGGCCGCCGTAGAACATGGTTTTCCTCATTTTGTGCTGGATCTGCGCGATGAATTCGGGGATTTTGTCATTGATAACTTCGTGGATGAATACCTGGCGGGACGCACGCCCAATCCCTGTGTGTTGTGCAATACACACATCAAATGGGACGCCCTGCTGAAACGCGCCAATGGTTTAGGCTGCGACCACATTGCCACCGGCCATTATGCGAACATACGATTGGAGAATGGCCGTTATGTGGTTTCAAAAGGACTGGATGAGACCAAGGACCAGAGTTATGTGCTTTGGGGCGTAAGCCAGGAGTGCCTGTCACGGACCCTGTTGCCACTGGGGAACTACCGCAAGACCGAGATCCGCCAGATGGCCCTGGACTATGGCTATCCCGAACTGGCCAAAAAAAGTGAAAGTTACGAGATCTGTTTCGTGCCTGACAATAACTACCGGAATTTCCTCAAGCATAAAGTGACGGATCTGGCCCGGCAGGTGGAGGGGGGTAACTTTGTCTTCAGGGATGGAAGCATCGTGGGTAAGCACCAGGGATATCCTTTTTACACCATTGGCCAGCGCAAAGGCCTGGGCATCGCTTTTGGTAAGCCTGTCTTCGTCATTGAGATCATTCCCGAGACCAATACGGTCGTATTGGGTGATGAAAAAGACCTGAACCGCCAGCAGATGTGGGTGGGTGGGCTGAACCTGCAGAAGTATACAAGTCTTCCGGAGGGCATGGAGGTCCTGACAAAAATCCGTTACAAGGACAAAGGGACCCTGAGCCACCTGTTCCATGACAGGGACCAGCTGCGCATAGATTTTTATAGCCCGGCCAAGGGTGTGGCCCCCGGGCAGTCCGCGGTATTTTATGAAGGTGACGACGTCATAGGCGGAGGCATCATCCAAAGATATCCGGGCAGTGCGCCCGCTTCGGCAAAGAACAGCTATTCCTTTGGACGGGCTGTCGCCTCATCGGTTGACGACTGACGGACACCCGGGATGGCAGATCCGTTGTATGCCGCCTGAACTTAAAGGCGTACCCGTCCGGGCAGGCTTCCCGGAAGCAGGCTTGCATTTACTTCCTGCCAGACTCCTTAAAGAAAGAAATTGTTAAAAAGGGGCTAACTTCATTGACTAAAACCGGTTTGCAAAAGATCATAAGTTTTCAAAATTTCTGAAGCCGTAAGGCATTCCTGGTGGCGGTTTGAAAGCATCCGCCCTAAAACCATCACCAACATGATGACAAACGCACTGCATTTTAATAAAATATTCACCCGTTGTACCGAAGATTATCAGCGTTTTCAGGACACGGATCATCCGCTGGAAAATCCCTTTGCGGTGGGCACGCCGGAAAACCTGCTGTACCATAAGAACTGGATCGATAACGTCCAGTGGGACCTGGAGGATTTGATACGGGCCCCGGAGATTGATCCGGGGAAAGCCCTGGCACTTAAGCGCCGGATCGATCAAAGCAACCAGGGGCGTACGGACCTGGTGGAAAAGATCGACGATGTTTTACTGGAAAAATATGCTTCCGCCATACCCCTGTCCGGCGCCCGGCTAAATACCGAAAGCGTCGCCTGGGCGCTCGACCGCCTTTCCATCCTTGTATTAAAAATTTACCACATGACCGCGCAGACCCGCCGGGAAGACGCCGGTGAATACCACAGGCAAAAGTGCGAGCAGAAACTGGCGGTGCTGCAGATGCAGCAGCAAGACCTGATACGCGCCATTGATGAATTACAGGAAGATATCCTCAGTGGCAAACGCGTGGTCAAGGTGTATCGCCAGATGAAGATGTACAACGATCCCACCCTGAATCCTGTTTTATATACCGCAAAAAAACAGCCATGAACCTGCTGGTTATCAGAATGTCGGCCATGGGTGATGTGGCACTGACCGTACCCGCCATCCGTTCGGTGCTGGACACCTACCCTGAAATGCACCTTACCCTGGTCACCAAAAAGCAATTCCTCCCTTTTTTTGAAAACATAGACCGGCTTGATCTGATCGCCGCCGAGGTAAAGGGAAAACACAGGGGCATCCCGGGCCTTCGCCGTTTGTTTAAAGAGATCAGAGGGTCGGGTCGGATCGATGCGGTCATTGACCTGCACGATGTCCTGCGAAGCCGTATCCTATCCTTTTTTTTCAAAAACGCAGGCCTGCCGGTCTTCAGAATAGATAAGGGAAGAAAAGAAAAAAAGCAGTTGACTGCCAGGAAGGAAAAACGACGTGTCCCGCTGCCCCATACGGTCACCCGTTACCTGAACGTCTTTGGAAAGGCTGGCTTTCCTGCCATCCTTTCGGTCCGTACCAACTGGTTTAACCACATCACTTTCCCTGAATCATTCCTGCAAAAAGCCCATTTGCTGCCAAAGACGGTTTCATGGATCGGCATCGCGCCTTTTGCCAAACACCGGGAGAAAAGCTGGCCCCTTGATAAAGTAGCGCGTCTCATAGCCGCGTTCGACCCTTCAGACACCCTGGTATTTTTGTTTGGCGGTGGTGAAAAGGAGGTGGCACGACTAAACCGGCTCAAGGAAAAATATACCCATGTGATCGTCGTCGCCGGCGCCCTGACCTTAACGGAAGAACTGGGACTCATCAGCAAACTGGATGTCATGATCAGCATGGACAGCGCCAATATGCATTTGGCGGCGCTCTGCGGCACCCCCGTTGTTTCCATATGGGGGGCCACACATCCTTTTGCCGGATTTGGTCCGCTGGGAGGCAATGAAAAATTCATGGTGCAGATCTCCGCAGAAAAGTTACCCTGCCGGCCCTGTTCGGTCTTCGGAAATAAGCCCTGTTACCGTGGCGATCATGCCTGCATGGAATGGATTACGCCCGAACAGGTCCTGGAAACGGTAGAAAAGGCCGTAAAAGAAACCAGGTAAGCGTTGATGCTATAAGCGCTTCCCTTATTGTTCAGGGCCTTCCCTCAATTTGTTATTTTGCTGATGGCGCGCACTGTCGCGGTTGGTCTTCTTGACAAAATTCTGCTCCAGGGCCACTGTCAGGTCCACGCCGGTCTGGTTCGAAAGACAGAGCAGTACCCATAGAACATCGGCCAGTTCATCGGCAAGATCCTTGCGCTTATCACTTTCTTTGAAAGACTGTTCACCATACTGCCTGGAGATGATCCGCGCCACCTCTCCCACTTCTTCGGTAAGGACCGCCATATTGGTCAGTTCATTGAAATAGCGGACACCATGGGTTTCGATCCACTGGTCGACACGGTCCTGCGCTTCGCGAATGGTCATGATTGATAAGTTTTTATCTCGTTAAAAGCCAAAGAAGACCGCAAAAAAAGTAGCCCGGTTCCACCATACGGGCGCTCCCGTTTCAAACTGCCCGCGGGCCTGACCGGCAGCCCGGCTTATCACAGTTCCAATTCCATCCCGTCGTAAGCGAGCGACCTGCCCGGCGGCAATCCCCGGCTCACTTCCTGATGGCGCCCCAACTGATGGCTGATGTGTGTGAAATAAGCCTGTTCAACACCCAGTTCGTCGGCCAGCGCGATGGCCTGTGGCAAGGTAAAATGCGAAATATGCGCCTCGTTGCGCAGCGCGTTCAACACCAATACCTTAGACCCTCTTATCTTTTCTTTCTCCTCCACGGAAATGTAACTGGCGTCGGTGATATAGGTGAAATCGCCTATCCGGAAACCGCGCACCGGCATTTTATAGTGCAGCACATCAATAGGAATAACGGTCAGGTTTGCGACACCGAAAGGTTCCGTGTCAATGGTACGCAGATTGATCTCCGGTATGCCTGGATATTTTCTTTCTCCAAAGGCATAAGAGAATTCCTTGCGGATCACCTCCTGGGTGGGCAGCGTGGCAAAGACATCTATGGGCGCCTGCTGAAAATAATTAAAAGCCCGGACATCATCCATCCCCGCGATATGATCCTTATGAGAATGGGTGACGAGTACCGCATCCAGGTGTTTTACGCCGGCCCGGAGCATCTGATAGCGGAAATCCGGCGTGGTATCAACGACCAGGTTAAATTTCCCTTCCTGGATCAGGATGCTGCTGCGCAGGCGTTTGTCCCTGCTGTCAGGGGAAGTGCAGACATAGCAGTTACAGGCGATCATCGGTACGCCCTGCGATGTTCCTGTCCCCAGAAAAGTTATTTTCAATTTGGTTATGCTTATGGTGTTTGCTGATTGTCTTTCTCCTGGTCATCATTATCCAGGTCATTGTTTTCCGGGGCATCTGTTTTTGGGTTACCCTCCTTCCTGTCATCGCTGATCAGGTCATCTGCCGCAGGGTCATCGTTATCCGTCTCATCTGTTTCCTGGTCATCCTCCTTCCTGTCATCCTCTGCCAGGTCATCTGCCGGCAGGTCGTCTTTATCCGGGTCATCAGCCGGCTCTTCGGGCAGTGCTGTCTTGTCACGGGCTTCCTGCACGGCCTGCCCGTATATTTTCTTTGACTCCGCGCTCAGGATGTTTTCATCAATTTTCAACAAGGCCAGGATATCCATCAGGGTATTAATTCTTCCTTCCAGGTTCAGAAATTTGTTGACAACCACGACCTTCTTATGCTCCAGAATGCAGAATCCGGAATTAAACGTCCCTTTTTCAAAGCGCAGGACGTAGCCTGTCTCATTCAGTACTTTCACAATTTTATCCAGTGTGGTCTGTGTATATTTGATCGCCATGCGCTCGTTTTGGGTCAAAACATCAAAATTAATAAAAATAGCAACAGGCCCAAAGCCCGAATGTTGACCCTTGCGCCCAAAAGCCGCGGCTAAATACGGATTGCGCAGGCGTAGAGCCTGGGCTGCCGGCCGCCAAATGACGCCCCTTGTGGGGCTGAACTTTCTGAAATCTGATCCTGTGGTGGAACAGGGGTTCTTTATCCGAACGTCCCAGTAGTGAATTTGTAAGCGTTATTCCGCCCTTTTGCATGGAACCGCCAAAGGCCTTCTATCCGCCATACCGGCTGTTTAGCGCCTTCCTTCATCAGCGCCTGGCAATAAGGGCGCCATTTTACCTACCGGCTTTGAGGGCGGACTAACAGGGAGTGATCGGTCTATCCTGCGAGAAGTTATTCCTTTCCGGCCAGGCTGGTGCGCTGACACACGGATTATTTCCCAGGGCGCCCGTTGCAGCATCTTTGTGGAAGCCTCCACGAAGGGGGCCACCGCACTTCCCAGCTGCAGGCCCCCGAATTTACCGGGATCCTACTTCCGGTCAGTAAGACGTCATGCCGGTTTTTAAACCTTGGCCCTTGCCTTTACCGGATCAGGCCAATAATAAGGCAGCATTCATATAGCCCAGGGCATAAGCCATTCCAGCATGCCAGGAAGATTCGCAACTCATCTGGGGAGTATGATCCGGAATGAGTACGCCCTTAAAATCTTTGGTTTTCAGAATTTTTAAAATGCGCACCATGTCTATGTCTCCCTCATCCACAAATACTTCCCTGTAATGAGGCGCCTTGCCTCTGACATTCCTGAAATGTATATAGGCGATCTGGTCTGCATACTTTTCCGTCGCTTCATAAACATCTCCCGCCGTCATCTCGGCAATGGACCCCAGACAGAATTCCAGTCCATTGCTTGTGCTTGGAATAATGTCTAGTAATTTCTGGTACAATTCCGGCTGATAAACCAACCGCGGTGTTTGTCTGAGATAGGGCACGGGCGGATCATCCGGATGAGCAGCCAGTCTGACACCTTCATTCTCCGCTACAGGAACTAACTCCTTCAGAAAATAAGATACCCTCTCCCACAGTTCCGCAGGCGACACCTGGGGCAGATACCCTGGCGGCGCATCCGTGTCATAAACCATATTCCAAACCATGCCGTTTGGTACAGGACTCTCATCCACACCATTCATTCCCACGGACCGCGCCGCCCCCCTTGCATATTCCCCGGTCGTCCTGCCACATACCCCTGCCAGGCTAAAGTTATAACCTATGACCGGAATACCTGCACGGCCAACACTTCTGATGATTTGTTTCAAAAACTCCATCTGTTTCTTCTTCCCCGGTCCGTCCAACAGGATATCAAACCAATGAGCCGGATCAAAATTCTCGATTGCTTCCCACTGAAGGCCCGCCTGATTTATTTCCTTTTTAAGACTGCACAATGCGTCCTCCGTCCATAACTCTGCAGAATCACCTGCCAGTCCCCATCCCCCTTGTCCCCCGACAGGTTGATTATTCCGCCGGGTGTCGCCGGCCTGGTTAAAATAGTCGACAAGGTGCACCACCACATGTGTGCATCCGCATTGTCTTGCGAAATTGTAATATTCCCTGTTAAGCATATGGCGATAAAGCCCGAGTCCTAATTTCATAAAAAGATAGTTTGATGCATCGGGCTCAGGAAAGGTAAACTTTTCTGGGCCTGATTACATAGATAACGCGCTATGCGCAAAAAGATCATAAGATACCAAATTTGTTGAACGCTTCGGTACTGCTCATGCCGTTCTCAATTTCATGACGTACCCGCTGTTCACTCCTGGCCTTTTTCAAAGCCCTCTCCACCACCTGAACCTCATGTTCCTTTGGTATTACCAGTACGCCGTCCATATCGGCAAAGATCAAATCGCCAGGCCTCACCCAAACATCCCCCACCTGGATCGTGCAGCGGTAATCTACTACCTGCGTGCGTACACAGGAATCCTGTGCATACCGTCCTTTGCTGAATACAGGCCACTCCTGCTCCATGACTTTCGCGGTATCCCGGTAATAGCCGTTGATTACGGCACCCATGGCACCTCGCTTTTTTGCGGTGGCCGTCAATATCTCGCCCCAATAGGCACATCGCATGGCCCCCCCCGAAGCCAGATAAACCTCACCGGATTCAAGCTGATCCAATGCTTCGGTAAGCTTTCCAAAAGGCTTTTTCTGAGGGCCGTATACGTCAATCATCAGCACAGGCATGGCTCTGCCTACGAGTTTATCCGTCATCCTGAGGGGCTGAATACCCTGGGGCAAAAATTGGTGGTAACATTCCAGCTCATCCAAAATATCCCCTACCACCGACGTATACATTTCCGTCTTGAATAATTCAAACAACTCAAAATCGTTGCTCCATATTTGCATGGTTTTGTTCTCGTTAGTTTTAAGCATGGTTTTATTTTTTCAGGAAATTCATAAATCCCCGTCATTTCCGCCAGATCTGCGAACCACCGTTTTCGGGTAATAACGGAGTCATCATTATTACTTCAATTCAGCCATATGATCATTGATCTTCTTAACCTGGTCCTGGTTGAGTGGTTTATATTCAACATCACCCAAATGGGTGTGATCCTTTTCAACGATGATTAATTCGGCATCCTCATCCATCGCAATGTTGTGCCATTGTTTAGCCGGAATATTATACGGAATACCTTGTTGCATCTTCACGAACTCGAACCGGAAGTCATGATTTTGCTCTGTTGCCGCAATCAATACCGCAGTTCCGTTCAGCAGGATGAAAAGTTCATCGGTGAGCAGATGCCTGTCCATTTTTTGGATACCAAACATATCCTGGTCCGGGATATAGGTTAACCGGGCGACCTGCCAACCTTCCCGGATCAGGAAGGGATCATACCCTTCCCCCCGGCGTTGATACATTTCAATGATATTCATCTTCAATTAATTTTTGGGCTTACGCGGATCATAAGGAATGGTACTTTCCCTATAGCCGCCATCAATATATATTTCAGTGGCTGTATAATAAGCTGCTTTATCACTCGCCAGAAATGCACAGGTCCACGCGATATCCTCCACGGTTCCCACACGGCCCAGCGGGATCCATTGATCAAATTTCCCGCGCCCAAAACGCTCTATTTCCTCGCGGTTCATCTCTGTTTCGATGGCCCCCGGGGCAATCGTCACAACCCGGATATGATGTTCCGCCAGTTCCAGTGCCAGACATTTGGTCATCATGTTCACCGCCGCCTTGGAACAGCAATAGTGGATCAATCCTTTGCGGGGTACCTTGTCATGGATGGAGGAAATATTGAGAATCACACCGCCTTTTCGAGGGATCATTCTTTTCCCTGCTTCCTGTGCACAGATGAAACTGCCACGCAGGTTGACATTAAAAATCCGGTCCCATTCCCCGATGTCCATATCAATAGCATGGTCTACAGATTCACAACCCGCATTATTCACTAAAATATCAATGACGCCTAAGGAATCGTCCAGGTAATGGAACATATCGCTTATAGCTTCCTGGTTGGCGATATCAGCCTGAAAAGTCAGAGCCTTTACGCCAAACTCTCCGCTGATACCCTGGCAAAGGCGTTCGGCATCCGTCCTGCTATTGTGATAATTAATGAGAACATTGGCGCCGCAGGCAGCCATCTTTCTGCAGATGTCGGCGCCGATCCCGCGGCTTCCCCCCGTTACCAGAACGTTTTTGTCCTTGAGATTAAGGGATGTTTCCATCGGTCATGTTTTTGGGTGACATTTGCATAAATTCATCAATTTCAGTTTCAGTATACCCATATAAAGATATCATCCGGTATCTTCCAATGGTATTCTTCGTTCATGTCCATCCGGCAGGCCGTCATCTTTGTGGTTGCATCCACGGAGAAGACCCACCAATGATCGTCATACCAATAAAGATTAAAATTCCTTTCGATGCTTTCGACTTACTGGATCCTTATAAAATGTCCCGGTAAAAAGACTTTCTGGGAAAACAATAATCTCTTCACTGAGGCGCCGTCCACATAAGGATGATCCATCACAAGCAGATTACAGACATCGGCCAATTTTCCCATGGGACAATCTCCAGAATCTTTCAGCGTTCTGATGCCCACCGGATTGGGATCACCTTTCTGTTGGTCCAGATGGATGCAACAGCCCTTAAAGGCTCCTATCTCCTACGATGGTCCCACGTAATTCCTTTAATTATCTTCATAATTCCCTTCCTGCTGCTTCACCAAAAGATCTTTCTCTTTTCGCTTTTTCTTTTTCCAAAACTGCCCGATGTCTTCCAATGTTCTTCCTTTAGTCTCCGGCACCATCCGGTACACAAAAAATGCCGCCGGCAGCATCAACAGCGCATATAAAATAAATGTAGTTCCCATGCCGGCCAGGTCTCTGAGAACCGGGTAAGTCTGTGTTACAAAAACAGAGCCCAGAAACAGGGACAATGTGCCCAGCGACATCGCCCTGCCTCTTATCCTGGTGGGGAATATCTCGGAGATGACCACCCACACTCCCGGGCCGAGGGTTGCCGCAAAAATGGCGATGTAAATGATGAAGGCCATCAGCAGGACGGTACTGTTCGCATGCGCCTGTGTAAACAAAATTCCGATCAGAAAAAGTGCGGCGCTCAACCCTATAAATCCCCACATTAACAACAGCTTTCTGCCCCACTGATCGATCTTCCAAATGGCAATGAAGGTAAAAAGCATATTAAAGAATCCGATAATCGCCGCGCTTCCCATGGCCGAGTTTGTGCCAAAGCCTGCCTTTTCAAAGATGGACGGAGCATAGTACATCACCGTTGTAATCCCGGCCAGCTGACTTAAAAAGGGCAGCACCAAACCGATGATCAAAGCCAAGCGAATTCCGGGCGCAAATAATTGTCGGATACTGTTACTCTCCTGCGACACCGCACCCTGTATGTTATCCATTTCGATCTTCCCTTTCTGCATGCCATTGATCCGTTCAAGGATTATCTGCGCATCTCTCAGCCGGTCTTCCTGAATAAGCCATCGGGGACTTTCCGGAACAAAGAGAAGAAAGATAAAAAATACCAGGGCCGGAACCATATTGGATCCCAGCATGGCACGCCACATTTCGGTGATGATGTAAAAATGAACAAAAGAACTGCCGCTACCGGCATGGTTGTTTGCGAAGTGCATGATACCCGCATTGGACAGATAGGCAAACAAGATCCCCAGGGTAATGGCCAGCTGATAAAGGGATACCAGCCGGCCTCTCATGGCAGCCGGTGACAGTTCGGAGATGAACATGGGGGCTACCATGGCAGCAAATCCAACACCAATGCCTCCTACGATCCGCGCGAGGACCAGAAATGTAATGTTCGTGGCCGCCATGCATCCAACAGAAGATATGACGAACAAGACGGCCGATGCCAACAACACGCTTTTACGGCCGAATCTGTCGGCCAGGTACCCGGCGCAGGCCGCCCCCAACACACACCCCGCCAGGGCGGAACTCATAAGCCAACCTTCCAGGACGGAGGTCAAATGAAATTGCACCCTGAGGAAATTGATAGCACCTGAGATGACTGCCGTATCAAATCCAAACAAAAACCCACCAAGCCCCGCAGTTAAAGAGATCAGGGTTACATATGATTTGCCTTGCAATTTCCTAGCCATCCAAGATAGTTTCCGTCTGTAAAAAATACTTCTGAATTAATGCTTCCACCCGACTTCCCTTTTTTATTTCAGGGTTTTTATTTCCCTGGCAAAGGATTTATCCCAACCTCTGATAGCGGGATTGGAAACGGCGGGCACCCGGTTCAACCACCGACCCGCCAGGTAACTTAAACCGATCAATCGGCCACAAACTTTTTCAGCCTGCATCAAACACCCGCAGGGCACACACAATATCTGATGACTTGTCCGGCAGGCACAGCAATCAGAGTCCTTCTTCATTCCAGTTTTCATCACACCGGGTTGAGAGACAACACTCAAGATGCAGGACATGCCCGGATGACCCGTCATCTGAGTATATCCTTTCTCACCTCATATCAGCTTCAACCGTCTCTATGCTATATCCATCTGCATTCACATCAAATTCATTTGTTTTGGAAGGAATGGTTTTCCCGTCCATCTCAATTATATTGGTATGCCTGACCGATTGAATCGGAAAATATGAATGAACAGACACATCGCCCTGGATTCCCGTCTGGTTAAACATCCTGATAACGACGGCGTTTTTGTCCTTCGCTTTTTTTACCGCGGTAATATGGATATTGGGATCATTGACCGAAAAGAAGCTCTCACTTTCAGGCAAAACAGGCTTGCTCTCAGGGACGATATCAGATACCAGATACAAATGCTGGTTGGCAGCCTGACCTTTTTTTGCAGCGGTTTCCATTTGATCAGGTCCCGAGAAAAGGCTAAAAGTGAAATGGTGCGCCCCTGTCTGCAAATAGTCATTACCTTCACTGTTACAACTTTTACGGGAAGCAAATAAAATAGGCTGTAAAATGGTATAACTCACAGGATTATCAGT
>DASULB010000144.1:0-2321 GCA_036278455.1 Chitinophagaceae bacterium
ATTGATGGGGCTGATAAATCGAATATTCCATCCTTTTACTACAATAAAATACTTCGCTACATCGGCCATATACTTTGCAAACAATTCATACCCCTCCGGTCTGATATTTGCATTTCCGGTAAAAGGCGGCCATCCCCTTTCGTTTACCGTGAATGGTAGGGGTGGCGAATTAGAAAACAGCAGGAAATCATTGCAGCCGTATTCGGCCGCTTTTTGCATAAAATACTGCTGACCGGAACACTTTCCCCAGTCGTAGGATTTGCCGTCATTTGTCAGGAACGATTCGGTCCTTCGCTGAATGGGTACAATAGCGGCACTGTCCTGATCCAGGGAACCAGCTCCCAAGTTCACCCGCCACGAGGATAAGCCGATGCCTACCGGATTGCCAGTGCCGTCCATATTTTGGCTGAATAGCCATTTGGCAACCTGCTCTTTTTGTGTCAAATCCCAATATTGACCAACATAATTTCCGCTCCATGCGTCTGACGCGGCAAAATGGTCGATGGTCTGAAAAGTCTTTAACGGATATATCTTTATTTGCCTTGTCTGAGCGTTTGCTCCAAAACAGGTCCAAATACTATAAAGAATTACGAATATATATTTCAACTTATTTTTTTAATCTTAAAGATACCCTGAGGAGTTGGGTTTCCCTTGTCCTCCTGTCCCTATAGTCTATGACCAAACAAAATATTTCTTTTGATCAGGAGGCCTACTTTCTGTTAATGAACCCTGGTAATGCCTCAAATTCCTACACTGATAAGGCTGCTTTACTGTGAAGTACTCCCCAATATTTGTACGAGTTAGAAGTAAAAATAAGGTGTAAGAACTGCGGTCAAAAACACAAGAATAAGTAATTTCTTGGTGTTATCCAAAATCTGATTAATAGTGATTGACACGCAATGGTATATATGCCTAAGAAAACATAAAAAGACATTCAATGGGCGCAGCACATACCTGATTTCCTGGGTGCAGCTCACATAAAAATGCCACGGGCGTAGCCCGTACCATACCAGATAGGTGTAAATTTTATGCTCCTCGTTTGGCTTACTCAGATGAGGCTTTGGTTAGATGGCGCTGATACTGACGTTCAGAGCATATTATCCCTACGAGCAACAATATATGGGCGGGAGATGAGATCAGCTATTAGATTTAATCCGGAGAAATTATTAGGGAATCGGGAATTTGTCAGACACCCAGAAAACTTCATTTGCACAAGACCATTCATGTTCCTGTTAATTCTGCAGAAAGCCTATGTCTGCCCGACGAAAATAAGCACACCGCATAAAGCAAGGGCTGTCAGGATCAATATCAAGCACTTTTACGGTGTTTATACTGACCGCCTAAACTATTTTCACCGGCCTCTTCTGGTCGTCAATGGCCACCAAGGTAAAAGTTCCCGAAATTGCCTTTTTCCGGTATTCCCGGTACATTTCCTCAATATAAATATCCACCCGGACCTTTAGGCTGGTATGGCCTACATGAATCACCCTGCCCACCAGTTCAATAATCGTTCCCGATGGAATGGGCTCACTAAAATCTATCCGGTCGGAAGAAACGGTCACCACCTTTTTTCTTGAAAAGCGGGTGGCCGTCATAAAGGCCACCTCATCCATCAATTGCATAGCGGTTCCGCCAAACAGCGTATCATAATGATTGGTCGTATTGGGAAAAACCGTTTTAAAGATACGCGTCTCCGAGCGGTCTATTTTCTCCTCTAAATCGTTCATCTTATTTTCTTTTATGAATTGTAAAAGCCGTCAGGATCCGCAACTAAGGCATCCGGCTTCCATACTGCAACTGTCACACCCCTGCTGCCCCTCATCCCCCGTAACACCCAGCCCAGGCGGCAAGGCGGTCGCGCCATCGGCCTTTCCGGCAGATTGCTTTTCCACCGTGAATTGTATGGCCTGGGTTGCTGCCTGGGTGCGAAGGTAATACATGCCTGTCTTCAATCCCTTTTTCCAGGCATAAAAGTGCATGGAGGTCAGTTTGCCGGGTGTGGGATGATCCATAAACAGGTTGAGTGACTGGGACTGGCAAATAAAGGCACCTCTGTCCGCCGCCATGTCGATCAACGTGCGTTGGCTGATCTCCCAGACCGTTTTGTACAATTCCCTGGTCGCGGCAGGTATTTCATCAATATCCTGAACAGAGCCACCGGCGGCGATGATCCTGTTTTTCATGGCCTCATCCCATAATCCGAGAGCGACCAGGTCTTTAAGCAAATGTTCGTTTACGATGATAAATTCACCGGAGAGCACCCGCCGGGTATAAATGTTATTGGTATAGGGCTCAAAGCATTCATTGTTCCCTAAGATCTG
>DASULB010000145.1:0-3301 GCA_036278455.1 Chitinophagaceae bacterium
GTATATCCTCTTGCCTCATTAAAGCTGAGATCGGTATAGAAGGTGGATTTCCATGTAAAGTGTCTGAGAAATTTGATCTCGGCGTAGACATCGGCGGTTACCCGGTAGCCCTGGTTAATGGTGTTCCCTTTGTTTCCGTCGATAAGGGCTACGGGATTGTCTACCTGCGCTCTTTGGAAGGACGGTGTGGCATAATACAGGCCGGGGGCCGCTTTGATCGGTATCACCGGCACGGCCCATAAAGCCTTGTTCATGAGATTACCGACAGAAGCTGGCGGATGTTGTTTGTAATGGAATCCGGTTACCTCCCCTCCTACGGTGATGTTATCGCTGATCTTGATTTCCTCGTTTAAACGGGCCACGTATTTTTCATACTGATCGAATTTTACCACCCCTTGCTGGTTGGAATACCCCAGGTTCAGATAGGTGGTGCTTTTTTCCGAACTGTTGGAAATGCTCAGGCTGTTATTGGATTGCAGGGCCGTACGGAGTACCTGGTCCTGCCAGTCGGTGTTGCCTGTGTAGCTGGTAAAATCAAAGGGGGTGGCGCCAATATTGGCCAGTTGCTGTGCGTATAGTTTTTTGAAGCCCGCGGCATCCGTTACCTTGATCCGGTTGTTGACCTGCTGAAGACTGATGTTAGACTGAAAACTGATCCTGGTCTCCCCCTTCTTTGCCCGTTTTGTCGTGATGATGATCACGCCGTTGCCACCCTGCAAACCGTAAATGGCGATGGAGGATGGATCCTTCAAGACTTCCATGGTAGCGATGTCAGCGGGATTAAGGTAGTCAATGTTGGTTTGCAAAATGCCATCAACCACGTACAGGGGATCGGCGTTGTTGGTGGAGTTGACGCCGCGTATCCTTACCGTGGGGGCGCTCCCTGCCTGTCCTGAATTTACGATGGTCAGTCCGGCCACTTTGCCCTGCAGGGAAGCGACCGGATTGGAATTGGGCATCTTTGCCACCTCATCGCCACTGATCACCGCGATCGAACCGGTAAGATCTCTTTTCTTTTGCGTGCCGTAGCCGATGACCACCACCTGGTTCAGGGATGTTGCCGATGAAGACAGTATTATGTGAAAGGTTGTTTTGCCATTCACCGCAATCTCTTTTGTTTGAAAGCCGATGTAGGATATCTCCAATACGGCGCTGTCGGGCACCTCCATGGCAAAATTTCCCTGGGCGTCCGTAACGGTACCCATCGAAGTTCCTTTTATCTTTATTGTTACCCCTATTAACGGACTTCCCGAACTGTCCGTAACGGTGCCGCTTATTTTTTGAACAGCAATTGCGGCGGGTTCCGGTGCGATGACCACGAGCTTGTTCTGAAGGACATTGTAGGAAAGATGGGTGGATGCCAGCAGCCGGGTGAGGATGTCGGTAACAGGCGTGTTGGTTACATCCAGGTTTACTTTTTGTGCCGCTTTGACTTCCTGGTCATTATAAAGGAAACGGTAGTCTGTTTTTCTTTCAATGATGGACAGGGCCCGGCTTAAGTGGACATTGTGCAGGTTGAGAGTAAGCAGGTTGTTTTGTGAATATGCCTTTCCGTAGCTTTGCATGACCCCCAGCAATAGAAAAAGTAAAGTAAATTTCATAAATAGCAGGGCTTTGATGGTGCGCCTCCGCCGGAAAGTTGCGGTGGATATAATTTTTTTCATACTTTTACGCAGTTTAGTTTAGTTGTAAATGGCCTTTCCGGACGTTCAGATCGGGGAAGGCGTTTGCTGTTGAAGACGGGGGATGTTGGCGCATTTCCCGTCTCTTTTTTGGGATGTACAGGTTTATTTCATGGCATATTCGATTTTTGAAGTTTATTTAATGATGTTAATGTTATACAATGTTTTAACGGGCAATGTTTCTATTGTAAATACTTTTTGTCCCGGACTTCACACCGGTCGGTGCTCGATCTTTTACCATTTCAATCGCTCTGTCCCGGGTGTCCGGATGATTTTTTACCCCGGGTAATGAAAACCTTCTTCCCGTCGACCCTGTATGTAAAGGGGTCGGACGGTGTGGTAAGTTGTAAAGCGTGCAGCGCCTGATCAACCGTTTCAGTGGAGAAGATGCCGGTAAAGCGATAGTTTTTCAACTGGTCTGCGGCAAAATGAAAATGCACGTTATACTTACGCTCCATCTGTTGGGCCAGTTGATCAAAAGGTTCGTTCCTGAATACCAGTTTTCCTTCCATCCAGGCGGTTTCTACCGTACCACTGTCTAATAACGGATCACTGTGCAAAGGGGCTACGGTAAATGCGTCGGTGCCATTTTCATCGGGCGCTGGTGTCTTTTTGGATGCCGGCATGTTTTTTAAATGGGCATCTCCATTAAAAATGGTTATTTTTTCATGAGGCCTCAGAATGATCTTCCGTGTTGGATCCTGGCGCAGGCTGACCTCAATGGAGCCTTTAATCAAAGCCGCTTCTATGGTTTTATCTTCCGGATAGGCTTTCACATTGAATACGGTACCCAGCACTTTGATATTCATTGCATTGGCGTGAATAATAAAAGGCCGCTCCGCATCAGGGGCTACCTCAAAATAGGCCTCTCCCGTCAATGTGACCACGCGTTTGTTCCCATCACCAAAATTGCCCGCACAGGTGAGCTTGCTGTCTGCATTCAGCCATACGTGTGTACCGTCGCTTAGTACTATGGCATGGTGTTGCCCCGGTGTGGTCAGATAACTTTTCGGTTGGGCGTCGGTTATTTTATCCGTCCGATTTTGTTTCCCGGTCGACCAATAGACCGCCATCATGCATAAAACCGCTAATACGGGAACGCCCGCGAACAGCCATGCTTTACGCCGCCGGACATCCTTGCCGGGCCGTCCCTGCTCACGGATGTCCGGTTCCTGTCCGGTATTAAGCTTTATTTTATCCCATTGCTGGTGTTTCTTTTCAGGAGAGAGTTTTATACTCATCATAAAAACCATTTCCCTGGCCTTTTCAGCAACTTCCTTTTTCCCAGGATGGGTTTCCAGCCATTTTTGCCAACTGATGACATCTTCGTCGTTATGCTGAAAGCAATAATTTACAAATGAATCATCTGAGGCAAAATCTTCGGGCTGATTATATTGCAGAGCCATTGAAAATGTTTTATATTATTAAAGTGGGGGCAAGCAGGGTATTTTTACCAAAGAAAGCAGAAATACTTTTTAAAAGGGGTTTTGGGTAAACTGATTGCAGGGAACTGATTACCTGTCTGTGACAGGGACGACCGGGCGGTAGACGGCGTGATTTTCCGGAGAATCCCGCCCTGTAAGTAATTTTTTACCGCCAGGTATTCCTGATAAGTCCAT
>DASULB010000146.1:0-16740 GCA_036278455.1 Chitinophagaceae bacterium
GTATCGGCGGTGGTGGATACGCCGTAAATTTCTCCTTCCATGGTTTTTACATAGACCAGCGAGCTGTCCAGGGACAAGCCCATGGATTCCCGCACCTTGACGCCAGGCCATTTTTTGCGCCAGATCACATGGCCGGTCGCAGCGTTGAGTGCCGTCATCTCGCGGTCAGGAGCGACGATGAAGATCCTGTTATGCGTCCCTGCCGGTTGGCACACGGCCGGGGAATACATCCGGTTGGCATAACCGTTGCTCCATTTCCAGACCAGCTTTCCAGTCTGGGGATCCAGGGCATAGAATTCATTCCCCCAGCATCCGAAATAGATCCTCCCTTCGTAGAATAAAGGCCGTGACACGACAAAGCCCTTTACATGGTCAAAATCCCATTTTAATTTTCCTGTCTTTAGATCCAACGCACTGAAATGACCATCCGAGGAGCCGATAAAGACCGTGCCTTCGTGAATGAGCGGGGAGGCGACATCCGGCTTGAGGGTCTTGTATTTCCAAACCAGCTTGCCATTTTTCGCCCTGACGCAGTAAATGTAATTATCCGAGGAAGCCACCACGACATAGCGGCCGGATGCGGCCGGGGTGGAATAGAGCTTGCCATGGGTGTGAAATCCCCATTTTTTATGGCCGTTACGGCTGTTCAAAGCGTACAGCCACCCATTGGTATCCGTGGAAAAGATCAGTTTACCCTCCGCAACGGTTCCCGATCCGATGTCGCTTTTGTCTTGATACTGCCACAAGGTCTTTACCTGCGGGTAAGTTTTGTTCACCGCGTAAGAAGGGCGGGGATACCGGGTGGTATCCTCCCGAAAATGATGATTGAATAAATGGGCAGTTGTCCAGGGTTTGTGGGTGATCCCACCGGGTGTCCGTTCCTGAAAGTAAGCGGTATCATTACGGAAGGTAACGATGTTGTAACCGCCAACAGGTGCCTTTGCCCTCAGGGTGGATCTTCCCATCACGCCCGGGATGCCCTCGAAATTATAACGGTGGTCCCGGTGGCCATGGCCGCAAAGGATCAGCTGAATGTTCCTGGTTTTCAACAGGTCAATGGCTTCGTACCAGTTGTTAAGACCTGAATCCAGCGGATAGTGATTGACAAACACGATGGGCATGGTGGTATCTCTCATGCCGGTAAGCATGGAGTCCAGCCATACGATGTCCTCCCGGGGTATCTGGCCCGGCCCCATGCGCATAAAAGGACCTGAAGCGGTCCCCAGGAACAAATAACCACCATAGCGGAAGCTCATGGTTTCGGCGCCAAAGGTGGTGATAACACTGTTGCCACCGCTTTCCGACCAATTGGCATCATGGTTTCCCGGAATGATATGCAGCGGTTTGTTCAGGCTGTCCAGAATCCTTTTGGCCAGGTGCAGTTCTTTATCGGCGCCGAATTCGGTAATGTCACCCGACATGATGACGAATTTGAGAGATGTATCGGCATTGATGTCCTTGACCACTCTTCTCAAATCTGCGGCGCCTGTCGAACTGCCCACATGGGTATCGGATATTTGCGCGAATTTGAACCCGCGTTGCGCGAACGCGCTGGCGCTGACAAGGCATAACAGACAAAGCAGAAGGCCCTTTGGTTTCATAACAGGTTATTTTTTGATTAAAGTATTGGCTTAAATAAATTGTTGTTATTAGTTTATAATCAATAGTTTAATGTCCAAAAAATTTACGGTGTGTTTATTTTAAATTGTTGTGCATAACCCACACTTTCCTTTTGCATCTTGTCAATGGCGGTAACAAAGTTCAAACCTTTGATTAAAGAAGTCAAATGCCACGGGCGTCTTCCATTCACCAATGATATCGAAATCCCGTCACTTTACCATTTCCATTGCCCGGTTCCCTACCGCCATATCTTTGTTGCCATTCCCGTATTTTTTGAATGGAGGCTGCATCTATGAACATCCCGATGTCTTTAAAACTTGTCGTATTGGGAGCGGTACGTTGTAAAGCCGGAAACGTGGCTTCCGCATTCTATCGGCACCGGATATCAATTTGGGGGCAGTGATCGGTGTTGACCAGGCAAAATTGTCCGAATAGGAGATGCGTGCCGGGGTGTTCTTTTTGCCGGATTTGGTGGTGATCAGGATCACTCCCAAGGCTGCCCTGGTATCGTAGATTGACGTGGATACCGCACCCTTGAGCACCGGGATGGAGGCGATGTCCCGGGGATTGATCACCTGCAGGCTTTGCATTTCCTGGTTGTCTACCAGTATTAATGGATTTGCCCCAGCCAGCCTCCTGTGCACAGAACCGGTCAATCCGCGTGACCGGATTTTCGGATCGGTACCGATGGCCCCTGTAGCGGTCGAAATAGTGAAGCCTGGTACGGCACCCTGTAATCCCCACGCCCCATCGGTACCGGTTGCTGCCACTGTGGCGCGGATGAACGGTTGATTGTCGGCGGATTTCTGCACCACGCCCGTGATGGTCCTTGTTGCCCCCATAAGCTGTCTGCTGCCAGCATGGAGATGGGCACCAATAGTAATTTCTTGTTCATGGTTAAACATGGTTTGATTAGATTATACGGCAATGGCTATGTCAATAATGTAAAATCACTGCATGAATTCAGATGGGAGCGACCAGTTACGCGGCGGGTGCTTTTATGCGCTCAAAGATAAAAAAAGATGCATATTTACGCGTTTCTTATAGGATAAATGTATGCACAAATTCGAAACCTTTTTATTTTGTTTGGTTTTATGAAATTAACCTCTCCTGTTTGCAGTCCTGGCCCTATGGAACTTCATATGCAGTTAACCAGACTGCCATCGTTTTCTCCGTGCGAAATATTTTTTGGCCGGTGCCTGAATGGGTCACCCTCATGCTGGGAGCCTTTGATGCTGTAATTCTATGTAAGATACGGAGCGATCGGGCGCCGTCTGCCAGGAAAAAATGCAGCAAGTCGCAAGCTATTTTATCAGGGTTTTGGCAAAAAATAGACCGGAAGTTTTTTTCAACTTCCGGTCTAATACCGGGGTACCTAAAAATCTTATTACCAACCCGTGTTTTGTTTTAATTCGCCGTTCGTATAAAGCGATATCTGGCCGGTAGGGATGGGACTTAAATAATCTCTTGGTTGTACCGTTCTCTCCGTGCCGGCACTGTATGGCAGTAAATATCCCTGGGCATTCAGGGTGATGTCCGGGTTTGCAGGTACTTTGGCACCGACAAATATATCCGGATTTTTCTGGCTGTCCATATAATCCAGCTTATGCCAGCGGATGAGATCATCAAAGCGTAAACCATCCATCATCAGCTCATCCCTTCTGTCACGCCGGATCTCCCAGATCAGCGAGGTGACATCCGCATCTTTTTTCGGGTCAACAAAGACGACACCGTTAACAGCAGTCCCTTGGTGGCCGCTTAATTCCAGGGAGTCGACATGCCCGCGTTTCCGCAATAAATTAACGGAAATATCCAGATCGTGCTGGGTGATGGTGTATTTGCCCAGCTTATCCAGTTCGGCGGATGCTTCTGCATAGTTTTCATAAATTTCGGCAATCCAGAATATCGGCGCATCGGTCTCATTATAAGGTGCAGGGAGAACATCTCCTGGTTTAACAACACCGTCAGGCAGGAATTTGGCTATTCTGTATCCGGTAGTTGATGACATCCCATATACAAGGGTTCCCTGATAACATAAAAAGGTATCAATGGTAGCCGTTAAACGTCCGTCACGATTGGCACGTACATTTTTGATGCCTTCATCCCCTTTGTATTCAGGAGATAGATCGATTGGCAAACCGTCAGTACACAAATAGGAGTTAATCGCTGATCTGTTTAACCCGGACATGACGGTTGTACTGTTGGTATAACCTACCACACTATGGGATGCAGTACCGGTCACATATTTTTTATAAAGTATAATCTCAGGGTTGCCGCTGACATCGTTGGAATTATAAACGCTCCTGTATGCATCGGACAAAGAATAGCCCGCGTCCATGAGTTTCGTCGAGGCATCCTTGCATTGTTCCAGGTAGGTGGCGGCCCGGGCATTGTCTTTTTCATTGTATTCGCTATAAGTTCCTTCATACAGGCATACGCGTGATTTAAGGGCCAGAGCAACATCCTTATTGATGGTATTGGCATCGGCGTCTGCTTTGGAACGCAGGTTTGCTATCGCGAAATTCAGATCTGCCAGCACGCTGTCCATCACCATGTTTCTCGGATCCCTTGGCTTATAAATGGCCGAATCCTGGGAGATGTCCAATACCTTGCTGTACCACGGAACGTCACCAAATCGTTTGACCAGCCGAAAGTAGACCCAGGCCCTGAAAAAATGAGCCACGCCGTTCCAGTGGTTTTTAGCTGTCTGGTCCATGGGAACGCTGTTTACCCTGTCCATTACCAGGTTCGCCTTACGGACATCATCAAAATCCCAATTGCCATCACCTGAAGGGGCGTTCTTATCAAAATTTTGAAAACTCGAACTAATCTGGTCGTCAGCAAAAGTGCTGAAATAAAATCTGCCAAAGCCTGCACCCTTGCTATATCCAATGACGATATCATTGTAAAAACCCCAACAGAATGCCTTTACATTGTCTTCGCTGTTCCAGTAATCCAGATCGGAGAACTGGTCCAAAGGTTCCTTATCAATGTATTTGCTGCAACCGGCTGCAAGGGTAAGCAATACGGCTGCAATCCCAATAGTATGAATGTGTTTTAATATTACTTTCATGATAGAGTACTTTATATAAATGAGATTAAAATGTCACTTGTACGCCGAACGAATAATTGCGCTGGAAGGGGAAGGTCCTGCCTGTGTAACCCAGGTCCCCGTCCGTGATTTCGGGATCAAGCGGCACGCCTACGTTAGCGATTTCCGTGAGGTTCTCACCGCTTACATAAATCCGTAGTTTTTGAAGATGGATTTTTTGGATCAGCGCATCCGGCAGCGAGTAACCTATGGTAACATTTTTCAGTCGGCAATAAGCCAGGTTAAGCAGGTACTTGCTTTGGGGATAGAAATTATGATCTCCCCTGGGTAACGCACCCACTGTGCCATATCCTGAATTGCCCGCATAAGGATTGGGATATTTGGCATTAGGGTTGTCTTTTGTCCAGTAGTCCAATTGATTTTTGTATAGGATCTGTGCGCCGCTATACAGGGGAATGGCCATATCACCGAGCCCCCATAAATTGCGTTTCCCCACACCTTGCAGGAAGACGTACAGATCAAAGCCTTTCCAGTTGCCTCCGAGTTGCGCTCCATACATATAGTGTGGTTGCGTATTACCGATCACTGTGAGATCGCCATGGTCGGTAGCGGTGGAGTTGCCTCCATCGATCTTGCCATCTCCATTGAGATCCTTGAACTTGATGTCGCCCGGCCCATAGACAAAGTTACCCTGTTCCAGCGCTGCCTGACTGGGTGATTTTTCCACATCCTCAGCAGATTGAAAATAACCAGCTGTTTTGAATCCCCATATATCGCCGTACACGGCCCCGGAATAATACTGGTTGATGATTTCGGCTTTGTTGTTCCATTTTGTGATCACCGCCTTATTATTGTCTAAGCTTAAAATGGCAAAGAGCTTGAAATGATCGTTGACAGGATAATTAAACTGTACCTGCGCTTCAAAGCCCCGGTCACGCATGTTGCCCTGGTTGGTCCTGGGAGCGTCGGCGCCAAAGGTGGCGGCCACCGAATTGGTGCTGATCATCCCATCGGTGGTACGCTGATACCAGTCAAAGCTACCGCTGATGTAATTTTTCAGCAAGCTGAAATCCAGGCCGATGTCCAATGTCTTAACTTTTTCCCAGGAAAGGCTTTGGGCCACTGCATACGGGTTGTGAAAGGTTGGTGCAGCCACACCGTTCACGATCCAGTCAGTTGTATAACTTGTCATGATGGGGAGGAAATATTGTCCTCCCACATCCAGGTTCCCGATTGAGCCCAGAGATGCCCTGAATTTCAGGTCATCAAAAAGGGGCTTGATAAAATCCATGAAAGGCTCGGCACTGATGCGGTAACCCACAGAACCTGAAGTAAATAGTGCCCACCGTTTATTGGGTGAATAGGCGGAAGATCCGTCATAGCGACTGTTGAATTCAAGAAGGTATTTGTCCTTGAAGGCGTAATTGACCCTTCCGAAAAAGCCTGCATAGGCCGCATTGGTGTGGCTTCCACTAGCGTATTGTTGCCCGGTAGTCAGCTGCAGTTCCGGTTTGCTGGCGTCCAGCAAACCTTTTGCCTCCGCATTGATCCCGATATACTCATCATCTTCGGCATTCATCCCTGCCATTACCGTCAGATGATGTACATCATTAAAGGTATTATCATAAGTGGCAAAACCATTAAATGTATTGGTGAGCGTTCTGCCGGCGTCGTATTCCGTTAGGTTGGAGGTAGGCTTGACGTCTTCCAGAGGCGTCCCACTTGCCCACCAGTTCCATAGGACGGCCGGACCGCCTGCTTTGTGACTGATGACATTATCCCGGTTAATTGTATAGTGCGCCTCGATGCTAAGGTGAGCCACCGGCCGAAGGGTAGCGCCGAGGTCAACGCGTGAGTAATTGTCAATAACACTGTTGGTCCTGGCCGCGTCCAAAAAGCCGGAGGGCCCCCTGAAATAATGCCCCTGGTAGGTACCATAGGGCATATAGGCAGGCCAGCGCCACATATAGTAAAAATATTGCTGATACTGGTAAGGCTCCGTATATTTGAAATTCCGGTACATCACTTTAGCACTCAGATCGAGCCATGGGGTCGGCGCTGCATCCAAACCGGCGGTGATGTTATATTTTTTCAGATCATCAGGGTTTATCTTGAGGATACCAGTTTGATGATTGTAGCCGAAAGACATGTAATAGCCCAGTTTTTTTGTGCCTCCGATCAGGGACAAATTATGGGTTTGCTGCGGGGTATGTTTACTGAGCATCATCCCTTTTATGTCCCACACCCGGTAGAAATTGAGGGGATCCAGACTGAAATCTTCCCCCAACACCATTTCATTTCCTTTGCGATTCCCTTTGTATTTGGCTTCCCAATTCTTGACTCCTTCAAGTTCCTTGGAAAATTGCATACCGAAAAGTTCAGGGCTGGTGACGCCCGCCCTTGCAGCACCCGATAAGATGCCCGGTATTCCTTTCACCGGATCGGAGAAATCAGGTAAAACCGTAGGGGTATTCCAGGAGAAATTATCGGAATAAGTTACCCGCATGGGTTGGTTATGATGCCCATATTTGGTTTTGATCAATACTACCCCGAAAGCCGCGCGGGCACCGTAAATAGCAGCGGAAGCGGCGTCTTTCAGTACGGTAATGCTGGCGATATCATTGGCGTCGATGACGGAAAGATCCGATGTCGGAACATTGTCGACCAATATCAGCGGACTGCTGGTTCCGTTTACCGAACCAATCCCTCTGAGCGTAATTCCCGCAGGAGCCGTCAGACTGCCATTGCCATAAGTGATCGTCAACCCGGGTATGATGCCCTGCAGCGCCTTGGTGACATCAGTGAGGGGTTTGCTGTCAAAGGTTTTTTTGACATCCACGGTCGCCACGGCCCCCGTAAGATCGGCTTTTCGTTGGGTGCCGTAACCGGTTACCACCAGTTGCTTCAGCGAATTAGCACCAGCCTGCAGCAAGATGGTGTAACTGGAAGTGCTGTCCACCGAGACGGTCTGGGTTTCGTATCCTACATAGGATATCTGTAAGGACTTTGTTCCCGGGGGCAGAATAAGGGAGAATGCTCCATGATCATTGGTGGTCGTTCCCGACTGCGTACCGGTGGCAACGACCGTGGCACCGATAATGGGATCATTGGTGGAATATTCATATACCACACCTTTGACAGTCCTTTGCTGGGCCCATGCACCAATCACAAATAACATCAGCATGGGTACTAGGAGTACAGTTTTTTTCATAATTAAAAGATGATTTAGATAAAATATTTGGTCTATATAAAAAGCGAAAAATGAATGGCTTTTACAGGGTAGGTTTTACAAAAGGAATAGGAATCAAAAGATGCCCGTTTATGCGACATTCTAAGAGTAAATATACGCATAAATACGAAAAGCCAAATTTTTTTCCATAAAAATGATTCTCGTCACCTGTAAAGGAGCCGCTTTATGCGTGTAGAATGGCTATGGAAGCCGATTTTTTTGTTTTAGGGAAGAATAGGAAACGACGAGGTTATATGCAGGGAATTTATAATTTTTCCAACAAATTCAGGAAATATGACAGTCCTTGCAGGTGGTCAATGTGATCAGGGCTACTGTTGGCGGCAAACTCATGCTCTCAAAATGATGCTTCCTCGCCTGATTTATTTAGTGCATGCCCAGCGGCCCCATTTGAAAATCAATAATTCATCAAATTTTAATAAAGATTTTTGGATAAATGTTATATTTGTTATATATGTAGTCGGTCACAAACAACGTATAATAACCCTACTTGCATTAAAATCTTGAATTAATGATGATCTTTGCCTTATGACAGAAAGAGAACGTCAAGAATTTATCAAGCTGTTAAAGCAGTATACGGAGAAGTTTTCTAAAAATAGAAAGGCTTCCCGAGAGTTTCTTGTGGACACAGGAATCTTCACAAAAAAAGGCAATCTTCGTCAGCCCTATAAGCATTTATGTATTCATCAAGATCATAGTTAATGATGTGTTTTCAGGATTGTGATCAATCAATCATTTGTCGAAGAGCCTTAACAGGAAAGACATCCCTAAAGACAAGTAACAATAGTTTAATTGTAGGGCTATCCATCCTTTGCTGTAGCTGGAAATTAAGAAAGATTAAAGATCCCCATTTAAAAAAATCAATCCAAAACTGAGAAAGGAATACATCAGTATGCCGTGATCCGATCTATGATTGATTAAGCAACTCAAATACTTCCACAAAAGCTGGCGCGAATGGACAAGGGATTGGATATCCGGCTTTAAACTAAGTTTAAACGACGGACGACCATATGCCGGAAATTTATAATTTTCCCAACCAATTCAGGAAATATGACAGTCCTTGCAGGTGGTCAATGTGATCAGGGCCGCTGTTGCCGGCAAACCCCATGATCTCAAAATGATTCTTTCTTACCTGGCTTATCTGCTGCATGCCCAGCGGCCCCCGTTTGAGTACAGGATGGGCATGGAGGTCCAACATGTTCAAAAGATAATCCGCCGATTCGGTGGTACTGACAAAGGTTCCCGGGAAGATTTCGGAATGGGTAAACAAGAACCTCTTTTCTCCGTGTTTCTTGACGGCCTCCCGGCAAAAATTAAGAAAATTCTCATAGGCGGCTGAATCTATTTTTCCTCCGGCAGCAAGCGTTTTCCTGTCCGGTATATAATCCGCGTGCATCCCATCCAGCAATAAAACGGCATCGATCCGGCTGAAGCTTTGCCCGTAGCCTAATAAGGCCCTCACCGCGCCATAACCCGCACTAAAACCACTGACGAGGATGTGGTTGAATCTTATATCATGGTGCAGGTTCTCAGTGATGACGGATTGAACGGAGTCCAGCAGACGGTTGAAGAGGGTAGAATCTGAAAACGGTCTTGCGTATACCGATGATCCTGCCCCAAGATTCACGGTGACGGCTACCAGACGCCCATGATAATGTTCCGCCGCGTACGGCACAACATGACTACCGCCAAAGAAATGGATCAGCAGATTAGCCTTGCGGGATTTGGTGGTCTTTAAGGGCACATATACATCAATGGGTTTTGGAAACAACGCCTTTATTTTATAATGATAGCCACTAAAGGGTCCCTGCGGGACTCGTTCATGTGCCCTGACAGTCTCTCTCATCGGGGAAGGGTACTGGGACATGGGTTTGCCGGATTGGCCATACAGGAACATCCCTTCTAGTAATAGGGACACGATCAGGATGATTTGCTTCATGAGGCAGCCGGCTTTGTACAGTACAAATATATTGATCAAAAAGAAGGGGGCTGTCTTCAAAAAACAGCCCCCTTCTATAAAAACGGAATATTTTTTATATCAGGGCTTATCCCACCATACCGGTTCATTCAGATAGGTGGGTTGGGAGGCATTGGGGTCGGCCTTAAGCACTTGTTCGATGTTATAGTTGATCTCATAGCTGGGAACGGCAAACCTGCGGGGCCAATCCGTGGCAGTCGGATAGGCTTCCGTATAACAGTGGGAGGGACGTTGAAAGCCTTTATAGATCCCTGTTGCTTCATTATAATTGCCCGAAGCATCTGTGCAATAGTCCATTCGCCTGAGGTCCACCCACAATTCGGGTGAATAGGACAGGGCGATGTATTTTTGGATCATGATCAGGCTCAGGGTCAGTTTTGCAGGGTCCTGCACCACGGATGTGCTGCTCAGGAATTTTTCAATGACCGTTGGGTCTATACCTAAAATGGACATGTGTGAACGGATGCCGGCTTTATAAGCACTCAGTGCTCCGGGGAGATCCTTCATCCTGAACTTTACTTCGGCTTCAATAAACCGCATCTCGGCATTGGTAAGCAACAGTCCCTTTGAACCGCGCTGGGTATACCAGGTGCCGGTGGACAGGATCCGGTCCCCTGCCTGAGGGGATGCCGGGTTCTTCCGCATTTGTATATAGACCGAGTCTTTGTTGCTAAAACTATTGGTGCTTTCATTGTAAGAATAGTTGAGCGGGCCGGATTTCGGCAGATCGGAGGTCATGTCCATGGGCACTGTACGGTGAAAAACGCCGTTCTTGTCCTCGGAGCTGGGGATGAGCAGATCTATACGCGGGTCTTCCATGTCATTGATTCCCGTGGGTGCGCCCGTATAGTGATTGGTCATGTAATCATAATAGAGTTTGGTGATGCGCGCGGAGGTTCCGGTATTGGAATACTGCAGTGCTTCCTTGCTACTGGCCATATTGGGGGTTTCATCCACATATTGCAGGATGGAACTCTGGTCGTCAGTCTGGGGGGCTTTTGCCAGGGCATCGAGTACCGCCTGTGGATCGTAGGTGGATTGTTTTGTCAGGTGATTCAAAAAACGCGCCTTCAGGCCATAGGCCAGGCGGATCCAGTTGTCCACACTGCCGTGGTTTAGAATATCCCCTTTTGCCAGATCGGGCGCGCCCGCCGCCTGCGGTTTATTCAGATCCGCGATGGCCTCATCAAGCAAAGCAAGTACCTTCCCCTGGATATAGGAACCATCATCGAATTTGGGTGTAATGGTGGCAGGATCATCAAATTCATCATATGGCATCATGCCATAGAAATCTGAGAACGTCCCGAAGCCCCAGGCCTTGATCACCTTGGCTGCGCCGATGTAATGAGTGGCCCCTACCTTTTCAGCAGCGGCGATCAACGGGGCGATGTTGACGGCTGAATTCACGTACCAACATTGCCAGGGCCAGTTGGCGCTGGACACATTGGAATACCAGCGCGTCAGGTTCCAGTTGTTGTTGACCGCATAGGTAACGGCCAGTTGCTGGCTTAAAAACGCGGCCCTGGTACCGGAGCTTTCATAAGCATCCGCGAATTGAGCGGTCAGGGGCGGAAGCCGTTGTTCGGCGGTGGGCACCGTTGAATTGGCGCTGTTCGGGTTATCATTAACATCCAGCCATTTTTTACAGGAGGAAAGGGCTGTGATGACGACGAGTAAATACAATATCTTTTTCATGGCAGTCGCTTTTAGAATTTGAGATTTAAACCGATGGATACCCCGGTCGTGGCCGGCACACCACAATAATCGATTCCCACTGAACCGGAACCCACGACACCGGCTCCCGCAGCACTGACTTCCGGATCCATACCGGTATAGTTGGTGAGCAGGATTAAATTGTTACCTGATGCCGTCAGGGTGGCTTCTTTCAAAAATTTGATCCGGGTTAACACCTCCTGCGGTAAAGAAAAGGACACCGAAACCGAACGCAGACGCAACCAGTTCACTTTCTCTATAAAAAACGGCGCGTTGTTGAGGTAAATATCCCTGTAATATTTCTCGGAGGCTTCTACCTCTTTGGTCACGGGTTCATAACTTTCGGTCTCAGGATTCAAGGCCATGCCTGTAAAGGTCAGGGTGCTGCCGCGATCTTCTGTCCTTTCGCTGAGTCCGTACGCGGTGAGCAGATAGTCGGTACCGTTATATACATCTCCGCCCAGGCGGTAATCTATCAGGAAAGAAAGATTCCAGTTTTTATAATTGAAACTGTTGGTCAGCCCGCAGATCATATCGGGTTCTCTGTTACCGACGTGAAGCGTGGTCAGGGAAGAGGTGAGCGGGTAGCCGGTGTTCCAGTCTAAAAGCAGGTTGCCCTTGTCATCGGTTTGCCATTTGGACCCGCTTAACCCCATAAAATTACCATTGTCAAAGGAGGCGGCCTTCGCGTTACCGACCTGGACATCGGTCACATACAGGATGGGCAGGGCGCCGGGCAGCGACTTGACAACGCCTTTGTTATGTGAGAGGTTAAGTGTCAGGTCCCAACTGAAAGTCTGCGTTTTAACCGGACTGGCATGCAGGGTAATTTCAATGCCCTTATTTTCAATTTCCCCGGTATTGACATAGCTGAGGATATAAGCCGTGGCGTTGCTGACTCTGGGCTGCAGGATCTGATCTTTACTCCTGTTAATGTAATAGGTGAAGTCCAGGCCTAACCGGTCGTTCAGGAACCTTAATTCCGTTCCCAGTTCAATGGAGGTGGTGGTCTCGGGCTTCAGCAGATCGTTGCCGCGTGTCCAGTAGTTCCGGTATCCTCCGCCGATGCTGAGTTCAGGGCCGAAAAGATAGGTGTTGGTTTGGTAGGCCGGAGCGTCCTTACCCACCTCGGCCCAGGAAGCACGTACCTTGCCAAAAGAAAGTACGTGGCTTTGCGGAAGAAGTTCCGTGAACACGAAACTACCGCTGAAAGAGGGATAAAAGAATGACTGATTTTGTACCGGCAGGGTAGAGGACCAGTCATTGCGCCCGGTGGCGCTCAGAAAGATCATGTTACGGTAGGAGACACGTAAGTCGCCATAAGCGCCTATCAGTCTTTTTCGGGTAATCGCCTGGGACAGATACTGGTTTTCATGTGCCGCGTTGTTAACGCTGCGGAAATCCGGTATCGTGAAATTCTCCGCCCGTATGGAATTGGATTTGATACGGGTATCCTCGGAGGTCGTTCCCAAAAGCAGGTTGACACCCCAGTCCGTATGGAAGGTTTTGTGAAAATTGAGCATGAGGTTGGAGTTCACATAATTGTAAGTCCGGTCCGTTTCTGATAACATCCCGTTTTGCCAGGCTATCTTGACGCTTGAACCCGGTGTGGTCAGGCTGGTAAATTGGGTGGTGTAGTTGTCAACACCCAAACGGTAGGTGACGTCAAACCAGTCAGTGATCTTCGCTTTGACATAAGCGCTTCCGATCAAACGGTTGGTCTTGTCCTGCTGCGGATTGCGGTTTACCAGCCAATAAGGATTGTCCACGTCTTCATCCAGCGCCAGGTTTGGAAGCAGGCGGTGCTTGCTCCCGTCCTCATTGAGCCAGTTTTTCATGTTGTCATTGCGCGGCCAGGCGATAATGCTTTCCAGATATCCCGTGCCGCCGGAACCCCACAGGCCGCTTCCGGTGAGCGTCTTCCGCGTATGGCTGATGGCGTAGGAAGCATTAACGCCAAAGGTGAAAATGCCGGCGTTTTGCTCTCCGTTAAAACGCAGGGTATTTCTATCATAAGCAGTGGTGGGAACAATACCGGATTGGGTCAGGTTTGAGCCGGAAAGGTAGAAATTCCCGTTGGGGGAACCACCTGATACGCTGAAACTATTGTCATATCCATGCGCCGTTTCAAAAAAGTCCTTCAGGTTATCATAGATGGGTGCTCCTTTGGAGAATTTATTTCCCCACGACCGGCTTGTCTGATCCGTAAAATCGCCGTTATAATAAGAGCCCTGGCTGTAGGTGCTTTGTTGTTTGGGCAGTCTGTTCACCCAGTTGGTCGTGTACCTGGAATGTAAGGTCACGGAGACCGCACCCGCTTTACCCTTCTTGGTGGTAATGATCACGGCACCGGCGGCGGCCCGTAAACCATAGAGCGCTGCGGCGGCAGGCCCTTTCAGCACCGAGATGGATTCAATATCTTCTGGATTGATGTCCATGCCACGGTTGCTGTTCGTAGTGGACAGGTTGACCGAACCGTCAAAAGCACTGTTGTCCCCCTGGCCGGTGGAGTTGTCCATGGGCATGCCGTCAATTACGAAAAGGGGCTGGTTGTCCCGTTCCAGAGACGTGCCTCCACGGATGATGATGGAGGCCGAGGCTCCCGGCGCACCACCCGAGCTGGTGATGTTGACGCCGGCGACCTTGCCGTTCAGGGAATTAATGAGGTTGGGTTCCTTGTTTTTGAGCAGTTCGTCCGATCCGATCTCCTGAACGGAATAGCCCAGTGATCTTTTTTCTTTTTTGATCCCCATGGCCGTCACCACGATCTCACCCAATTCGGATTGAGCATCCTGTAGCTGAACATCAAGTACAGCACCGGAACCCGGTGTGACATCACGCGACTGGAAACCAACAAAAGTGAACTGGAGCGTTCCGCCCTCGGGAACGGAGATACTGTAATGACCGCCGGCATCCGTAGTGGTGCCCTGGCCGGTTCCTTTAACCTTTACCGTCACGCCCGGCAACGCCGAGCCATCCCGGAAGGCACTGACGGTTCCTGTGACGGTTTTTTGTTGTGCTGATACAGTAATACTGCACACGGCGCCCAATCCGGCCAGCGCCAGCACGAGTAGCATTTTTCTCATGGTTTAACGATGATTAAGGTTTAACAATGCGATTTATTGCAACACCAAAAGTAAATATATGCATAGATTCGAATGAAACAAAAGTATTTGCAAAATAGATTTATATTTGAGTTAAATTGCAGGAAATAACTATCTAAACCGGCATAAAACAGCTCCATTATTTAATCATTTTAATTGTTAATTTTGGCGAGAAAAATACACTCCATGTTAAAAGAAGAGCGGCAGGCACTGATTATGCGCCAGATAAACCTGCATAACAAAGTGCTGTCCACCGATCTTTCCACCGAGCTCAATGTATCAGAGGACACGGTCAGGCGTGACCTGAAAGAAATGGCCGAAGAAGGGAAGATCCTGAAAGTACATGGCGGCGCCATCGGCAAATCCTTTCACTACCCTTTTAATCACAATAGCGAGGTATATGCCCAGGAGGCTAAGCAGGTAATTGCCGAAAAGGCCATCACGCTCCTGAAGAAGGACATGGTCGTCCTCACCGGTGGTGGTACCTCCATGATAGAACTTGCAAAAAGAATTCCGGACAACCTGCGCGCTACCTTTTTTACAATCAGTCCGCTGGTAGGCATCACGCTGGCGGATCATCCTAATCTGACCGTGATCGGCATCGGCGGACAATTGTCAAAAAATTCAAATGTGCACATTGGCGCCAGCGTGATCAATCAATTGAACGACGTAAAGGTGGACCTTTGTCTGCTCGGTGCGAACGGTCTCTCCGTGCAGGAGGGCATGACGGATTCGGATTGGGAAGTGGTACAGGTAAAAAGGGCGATGATCCATTCTACCAAAAAACTGGCGATCCTAAGCATCGCTGAAAAACTAAATTCGGTTCAAAGAATGAAGGTTTGTGATATGAACCTGATTCATTACCTGATTACGGAATTACCACCGGAAAATCATTTTCTGTCAGCCTTTCAACAATTGGATCTGGAATTGATGTAAGGGAACCCGATTTCTCATCATACGCGCAAACCCGGACCCGGACCCTTTTGACGAGCTCTAATGATAGGGTCTCATTACTTCCGACTTTTCTTATTCTTCCCTCATCTTATTCTTCCCTCATATGAAGTGTATTTTTGACGTTACAATGGAATGGGTCTTGATGACAAATCGTGGCTAACCGATGATGGTTGCACCTTTCTTTTGCTCACAAGGACATCCTCTCATAGCCTATCCGATCCCAAATTCCCGGTAAATGTTCAGGTGTGGAACTGGTAATATTTAGTTTGCTCAAAGTACTTTTAGGAATACTCCCCGGAGACTGAGCGCTGTTGCTATCATCCTGCTATCAGGATTGGTAAGGGTTTCCTTCAGTTGAGAATTCTGGATAGCGGGTAATCGGCCAGATGATCTAACCTGTGTTGTCATAAACCCAGGAACTCCTTTTCGGTTATCTTAAAATCACGGCTAAATGTTACTTTACTTTTTCCTTCGAGAACGCCTATTTTTCTTTTAATCTTTTTAGAAGCCGCAGGAACCAATTTTGCAACAAGTTCTTTTTTCTTTCCAGCGGAAATGCCAATTCCTTCACCGGCTATCACTTTTTGTAATACCTCGAAAAAATTTGATTTAAACGCTTCAACGCTGAGTATTTGCATACGGATATTTTCTTTAAACACATATTGATAACTTGTCAAATATAACATAACCCCGATAATCCACCGGCCAGATCGTTTGTGCTACAGTTGCTCGGGATAGCCAGTGTCTAAAGCCGGATGGACTTGCAGCGCTTTAAAAGACAAGTGCTGCGTTACGGTATCCGTCTTTGTTACCTGAGCTATAGGCGTCAGCCCGTTGTATTTTCCTTTTTTCAATCGCTGCAAAATATCTTCCACGTATTACCGGTGTCTCCGATGTTTGCCATGTTATCTTGTTAGCAGGTTTCCCTGCGCCTAGTGTAATGATTATTTAATTATGCAACATAGTGTTTAGATAGTTTTTCATCTGCATCCTTCCTATTAAATGTCCAGTTTATTTTACATTCCTTTTTATTTCTGTCATTTGACCATACTTTTAAATTTTTCTTTAAAGT
>DASULB010000147.1:0-4152 GCA_036278455.1 Chitinophagaceae bacterium
TAGCCATGCTAGGGACAGTCGAAAGAATCATTCCACTTGCATGCCGTCCAATATCATTATCGTTTTCACTTTTTAGGCATATTTGGTACTAGACATCTGTGTTTCAGCGCTGCCCGCCGGGCTTTGCGTCTTAATGGGAATCAGCGGTCACTGCCTGCTTTAGATATGCACGGGTTGATCCTTCAGGTGTATGATCCTGGAAAGTGAACAACCTGTCATTTATTAATAAAAGTTACATCATGAATTCCCTGAGACGGTTGCTTTTTTCCATCCTTGGACTAGACCGGTATTTAACGGTCATGAGGAAAATGTATTTTCTTATGTTCAACAAGGGGTTATTGAGGGGTAACCGGATCTATGAATGGCATTATTTTGTCCATCACCTGATCAGGGAAGGGGATATCATTATAGATATCGGGGCCAACATGGGATATTATTCTTATATTTTTGCCGGCCTCACCGGCGACAGGGGACAGGTATACAGCGTAGAACCCGTGATGCCGCTCCGGCGGCAACTGGCCAGACAGTTAAAAGGCCGGCCGAATGTTACCATTATCCCTTTCGCTTTGGGGAATGAAGCTAAAGCACATATTGTATTAACGGTGCCGGACAGCTACCGTGACCTGGGCTATCTGCGCCATGGGCTTCTTTCGGTAACAGACGACTATGAAGCAGGAGATGGTAAATATACTTTTGATGCGAACCTTTGCCGGGGAAGCCAGGTGTTTGCAGCATTATACCGCATCGATTACATCAAATGCGATATAGAGGGCCATGAAGCCACTGTCCTTCAGGAATTGGGCCCGCTTTTAAAAAGCCATATGCCCATGGTTCAAGTGGAGATTTGGAATGCAGAGTTTGAGATGCTGGTTGATTTTTTCAGGCAATTGGGTTACGCGGCTTTTAAACTCAACCGGCAAGCCCTGGTTCCTTTGGAGGTTTTGCCTTGCGGGGAGCAAACGATCCTTGACACACTATTTGTGCCGCCCCGCCATTTAGCAAGGGTGCAGCCTTTTATTGCGGCATAGTCAGGTCTCACCTGCCTGCGATAAAGCCCTGCTGATGAAAGAAGGGTCCAGCTTTTAGGGCACCCGGGAGGCATTGCTTTTTGATGGGAACCGTATTCGGTTTCTTTTGAATGAGGCCCGCATTTTATCTAAACCGGTAAAACAAGCCGATCTGCAAGCCAATCCATGTCTTTTTACCGGTTGCGCTTTTATCCTTGTAAGTATTGCTGATCGTATAGGGAGGCCGCAGCAGGTAATATTTTTTTCTCATCTCCGTGGAAGGAGGTAACGTCGATGTCGCCCATGCCGAGTCAGCCTGGGAATGATGCGCGGTTTTCAACAGGTTAAATACCGGACCAAACTGTATTTTCCACCGGCTGTTGATCTGCACGGTAGCAAGCAGGCCTAATCTTGTCAATCTTCCCTTTGCCTGGATGCTTCCTATTAAGGTGTCATGGGAAGACCAGCGATAATGATTGGATAATGTACCGCTGGTGGCGGTTAATTGTAATGCCCAGCTATCCGATAACTGAACCGAAGTGCCCATACCATAAGAAAAGCCGGATACGTCAAAGTTGGTGCGCCATCCCGCTATCCCATACAGCCAGGGCAATCCTGCATTGATTTGAGGACCGAGATAAAAAGTCTCATTGGCGGTCAGGCCGGCCGAAGCAAAAAATTCGCTGCCGGCTTTCCTGATTGAGATCCTGTTTTTTTGGAGCTTTTTACTCTTCTGACGATCTGCAGCAATGGCCGGTGAAGGCGCCGGTTTCATGTGAAGCGGTCCGGGGGCTACACCGTGTGATTTTACAGCGGCCACGGATCTTTTATCGTGATGCATGACCACTGACAATGGGACCGGGACCGGTGTTGTTTTAAAGCGAATGGGTGAGGTGATCAGGGGAAGTTCGGACAGGTTCGCAGAAGCCTGTTGGACGGGCGAAGCCCTGGCTGAATCAATGGTTACGGACTGAATGCTTTTTTTGTCAGCTTGCTGTTTTCTTTTGGTTCGAACAACCCGGGAAGCAGGGTGCTTGGCAGGAGCATCGTGATGAAGAATAATATGATTTCCATACATCCTGGAAAGCAGGTGATAGTGGTGATTCAGGTATAACAGGAGTGCCTTTAATCTGATGGGTGCGCCCTGCAGTTCGATGCTCTTTGTGGGGTTGATGACAGTCGCATTGAAAGAAAAGATGAAACCGGTTTGCCGCGCAATCTTGTTTTCCAGAGAATCCAGACGCAGGCTGCCGGCGGGCAGGTGCAGCAGGGGATCCGGGCCGCCTTTTCTTTGTTGCGCCATCACGCTGCCTGGCCATGCCAAAAAAACCGCCAGCATCATGATCCTGATCATGCCCGGTTTACGGATGCCCATCATCAAAAAAATATACTGTTTTGTTTTCTATTTTGTACCGGATATCCAGGGAAGCGCTTATCACATCCAATACATACTGCAACGGTGCCTTGTTAAATTTTGTATTGATCCTGTATTTTGCGAGTAAGGGGTCGTCGAACAAAACCCGGACATTATAGACGGATTCCAATACCTCTTTTGCTTTACCCAGCGGCATGTTGTGAAAATAAAGCGCTTTCGTGGCATATCCATAACTATTGCGGTTTAAAGAATCCCGGTAAAGATGAAGTGTGTTGTCTTGTTTGTCATAGACGCCGGTGGATCCGGTGGTAATAAGAATGACGGACGTGTCCCTGTACATCCGGACCGCGCCACTGCCCACACTGACTGTGACGGCTGCCGAATCATTTTTCACATTGAAGGTAGTGCCTAGTACAATAATCCTTATTCCACCGGTATAAATAATGAAAGGCTGCCCGGGAAGTGGTTTTACAGAAAAATAGCCCTCTCCGTCCAGCGAGGCCTTCCGCCCGGAGGCAGCGAACTGCGGGTCTACAGACAAACGGCTGTGCCTGGCCAGCGTTATAGAAGACAAATCTTTTAAGGTATCTGTCACAATGTTTTCACCGGTGGTAATCACCATGCCGTGGGGGGCTTTGCGCGGTAATAAGCGGTAGCCCAGCAGGGAGGCACCTATGAGTAATAAAAATCCCGCGGCCACCTTCCATGATAAAAGCCGCCTTCGATGACGATGCATCGAAGAGGCTTCCGGCTTGAGCCGTAATGTTGTTTTAAGCTTCAGCCATTCCAGCGAGTCGTCAGGATCCTGATAAGTACCGGAGGAACAGGACTGGTCCCAGAGACGGGCCGCCGACTCAAAAAGGACGTTATTATTCTCATCGCTTTCCCTCCAATTATCCACCATAAACGCCTCTTCCGGTGAGGCTTCCCCCGCCAGGTACCTACCGATTAATGGCAGGTCTACTTGTATTTCCGGATCCCGGTTCAAAGAGGACAATATTTCATCATAAATATTTTTTAATGATCAGCTGCAGGTTGTGTTATTTAAAGGTAATTTTTCAATTTATCCCGGAATATCTTTAAAGCCTTTCCCATCTGGGTCTCTACCGTCTTGACAGATATACCCATTTCCATGGCGATGGTTGCATACCGTTTGTTCTCCATCCTGCTTTTAACAAAGATCAGCCTGCATTGAGGCGGCAGGTTTTCGAGAACGGTTTGGATCCGGCCGGACAGTTCCGTCGTCCGGACCCTGTCCTCGGCATTATTGACTGCCTGATGCATCCTTCCGGCCGCATCGTAGGTTCTTTGTTCCCTCGTTTTGTCATTACGTATATGATTCAGACACCTGTTATAGGTTGACTTATACAGGTAGCTTCCGATGGCATCTTCCAGCTGCAAATGATCCATCCGCTCCCAAAGGTTGATAAAAACCGTCTGTACGATGTCCTCCGCCGTGTCGTTATCTTTCAAAATTGTGAAGGCATAACGATGCAATTTTGCATGGTATACATGAAAAAGCTTTGAGAATACCGCTAACGGGTCTTTATTTTTTTTGCCCTCCAATACAGTTAAATGGTCTTCCTTTAGGTAACAACTTCCGTACAACGCCTGTCCATGTAACACATAAAAGCGCCCATACCCCTATCCGGTGAAAAAATAATTTCCCGGGTTTGAGTGCCGACCGGGTGCGTCCTTTTAACGGTCTCATGTCCTCAGAGCCGTTTCGGGATTTCGGGTGGGTCTTTTTTCTTTTTTTGCCAGCATGAA
>DASULB010000148.1:0-2623 GCA_036278455.1 Chitinophagaceae bacterium
GGCCTTAATCCTTCACGCGGCATGGCTGGTTCAGACTTGCGTCCATTGACCAATATTCCTTACTGCTGCCTCCCGTAGGAGTCGGGCCCGTGTCTCAGTGCCCGTGTGGCTGGTCGCGCTCTCACGCCAGCTACCCATCGCTGGCTTGGTAGGCCGTTACCCTACCAACTACCTAATGGGACGCACGCTCATCTTCAACCGCCGGAGCTATAGATATCAAAAGATGCCTTTCGATAACATTACGGAGTATTAATCCATCTTTCGATGGGCTGTCCTCCAGTTGAAGGTAGATTGCGTACGCGTTACGCACCCGTTTGCCGGTCTCATAAGGATATTGCTACCCTTATTTACCCCACGACTTGCATGTATTAAGCCTGCCGCTAGCGTTCATCCTGAGCCAGGATCAAACTCTCCGTTGTAAAAGAGTTATGAAACTGACTAATTCTCTAAGAAAATTAGACGTTCAATTGTTAATTGTTTTCGCTAACATTACCTGTACAATTTGAACCAATAAATATTGATTCACTGTTGTTGTTTCCCAAACTTTCAAAGAACTTACTTCAAATTTATTTCTTGCTTTTGTACTTCCCATCCTTTCAATGGGAGCGCAAAGGTAATTCTAATTTTTTGTAACCGCCAAACTTTTCTCAATTAATTTTGTATGCCGGCTTCTGTCTTCCTATTCGCGTTTTTCGCGAACCTGTCAGCCGTCACTTTTGACGTGTTATTAAGAAAAGAACTTCTTGTTTTTCAGAGCGGGCTGCAAAGATACGCTTACTTTTTATCCTGGCAAATTTTTTTATGTTTTTTTCAGGTTTTTTTGAGAACCTTTTTACAGGTGAACCTTAACATAATGAATTGAAAAGTAATAACTTGTAATCCTACTTTTCGACCGAAGCGGGTGCAAAGATAGGCAGCATTTTTTAATGACCAAATTTTTCTTTGTCTTTTTTTTTCGCTGCAAAAATATTCCCGTTTCTTCCTGGTTTTCCGGGGAGAATCACTTTGCCCGGAGTTCCCTTTCCGCGACCCGTTTGTTACCCCGGAAGCGGCCGGTTTAATAACCCTTCGGGATACTTCACTTCCATCAGAAACAACCCCTGTGGAGGCGCCGAGAAGTCGGTCTCCAGGTTAATGCGTGCTTCGATGATCCGCCGGAAATCCGCTGTATCCAGTCTTCCCCTGGCAGTTTTCAACATGGTTCCCACCAAACCGCGGACCATCCCCCGCAAAAACCGGTTGGCGGTAATGTGAAAGACATACTGTCCCGGCAGCTTCTCCCAGCTGGCGTGCTGTATCTGACAGTTGAAGGTCTTTACCTGTGTATTGCGTTTGGAAAAACTGGTAAAGTCAGTGTATTCAAGGATCGCGGCTGCTGTACGGTGCAGGACATCCGCTTCAAGCGGATAAGGGAAATAGTAGCCGGTCTCCCGTAAAAACGGATCCTTGGCGTTATAGACCCTGTATAGATAACTGCGGCTTAAAGCGCCGAAACGCGCGTGGGCATCCTCACCAACGGCATAGATGGCACGGATGACGATATCGGGCGAAAGGACCGCGTTTAATTTATAGCGGAGATGCGGCAACAAAGGTTGATTCGAATCAAAATGAAGGTAATTTTGATAAGCATGTACGCCGGTGTCCGTCCGGCTGGAGCCCGTTGTCTTCACCGGCTCCCTCAGGAGCAACGATAAAGCTTTATCGATCTCGCCCTGGATCGTAACGGCATTGTCCTGGGTCTGAAAACCGGCATAGTGGGTACCCTTATAGGCCACTTCCAGAAAATAGCGGGACATATCGGGAATCAGGCTGTCCATCATTATTTGACCATGGCCTTAAAGCGACCGCGGTAATAATCGCTGCCGAGTGTTTTTACAAGCGAAGGAAAGTTTTTGGCATCAGCAGTATGCGGGTAGGCCAGTTCCAGGAATTTATACTTGTATGCGTCGGTCATGAACAGGTAGGTCAGGCTTTGTATCTGCACGGTGGTATAGCAGGTGCCCCCGTTAAAGTATTTCTGGGCCGCGCTGAACATGGCCTCTTCACTGCTGCGCGATGCCATCTTGCGACGTACTTTCTGGAAATCATCCTCACCGGCCATGTGCCTGCAATCGGAATTCATCATCATCGGGGTTCGGTTCAAACTGTCCGCTGTAGCTTTTTCCGATAACCGGTGATCGGTTGATGGCAATGCAGCTGATAAGTCTTGTCCCGTGGCGGTGCCGTTATCCCCAGGCGCCGCCTGCTGCTGATCCGCCAAAAGCGCCTGCTGCTTCAGGCTGTCCTGTTCTCTTTTAGCCGCTCTCTTCGCAAGGCGCCTGGCTTTTCGCGCTTCTTTCTGTTCACGTGTGGCCATTTCAGCAGAATCACCTTCCATGGAGGACCGGGGCGCCCGGATAGCCTGATCAGCTGTTTGACCGGCTGCGTGATCTTGAGGGACATTTTCTTTCTGTCCCGAAGCAGCGGTATCCGGGGTAAAGGTGATAAATTGCGGTTCATCCCTTCCGGAAGGTCTTTTGTTTTCAGTAACGGTCCGCGGTGCAGGCTGGGTGATTTCTTCCACAGACTGGTTGGTATCCAGTCCCTGGTTTTCACCCGCCGTTTGCGCGGGTGTCTCCACCTG
>DASULB010000149.1:0-3567 GCA_036278455.1 Chitinophagaceae bacterium
GACCCTTTTACAGCAGCGGTTTTTGAAACAAGCTTTAAAGCGCTGGCGGAAAAGGCCGGCATCAAGGCGGGTGGTTTAATGCTCCCCCTGCGGGTGATGCTGGTGGGTGGGAAATTCGGACCGCCCGTATTCGACATTGCGGAATTGTTGGGCAGGGAAGAGACACTGGTGCGGATACAGGCCGCGTTGCCTCAGTTTGGATGACTTTTTGCAGGTAAAAACCAAGTGCCGCTTACTTTGGTTAAGCAAGGATATACGAATTTTCAGTGAATCCTCTTAAAAGGTCAAGCCATGCAAAACGAACCTGTTGTCATCAGTCGCACCTTTCAGGCACCCGTCGACCGGGTGTGGGAAGCTATTACCGACAAGGATCAAATGCGGAAATGGTATTTTGATATCAAAGAATTTGCACCCCAGGTGGGTTTTACCTTCGAATTTTATGCAGGGGAAGAGGGAAAGCAGTACCTGCATATCTGCAAAGTTATGGAGGCGGATCCGGGAAAAAAGCTGGCTTATACCTGGCGCTTCGGCGGGATTGAAGGCCTGTCCCTGGTGACCTTTGAATTATCGCCCGAAGGGGAACAAACTACCCTGAAACTAACGCATTCCGGATTGGAATCCTTTCCGGCCGATAACCCCGCCATGGCAAAGGAAAACTTTCAGCAGGGATGGGAATGGATCATTGGCACCTCGCTGAAGGAATTCGTGGAAAAAAGTGATCCAAATGCCGCATCAGGAATATGAGGGGTCTTACCCTGTAAACCCTTAATGCAAAAATTTTATCGCAAAGCTCACCGTGGAAAGCTTACCGTGCAAAACATCAATCGGATACAGACGACCGAAACGACCGGCCACTCACTTTCCATGACGCTATAAGGCGAATTCTTCACCGGTCTATTTAAACTTCTTTTTCAAAGCCGACAGGGCATCCTGAAAATTATTGGATGAGGGTGGAGAAGGGTTTCCCTGAGGACGTTTGGAAGAAGGCCCCGTTCTCCGGTGATCTTTACCAGTTGGTGGAGCTTCCGCCTGTTTGATGGAAAGGCTGATCCGCTTCCGGCCCGTATCCACTTCCAGCACTTTGACCTGGACCTGCTGGTTGAGCTTTAAGGCTTCACTGGGATCATTGATATAGCGATGGGCTACTTCGGAAATATGCACCAGGCCATCCTGCTTCACACCGATATCCACAAAAGCGCCAAAGCGGGTCAGGTTGGTGACGATGCCCGGAACGATCATACCGGGCTGTACGTCTTCCATACTGTAAATGGGCGCGAATTCAAAAGCCTGCGCTTCGGAACGCGGGTCAAGCCCGGGTTTTTTCAATTCCTTTAAGATATCATCCAGCGTATGCTTACCAAAGGTGTCATCCATGTATCGGGCAGGTTTGATCTGCGCGATAAGGGCTTCATTACCCATCAACTCTTTTACCTCCACCTGAAGATCGGCGGCCATCCTTTCCACCAGGGGATACGCTTCCGGATGTACGCCGCTGGCATCGAGGGCATGCTGCGCGTCACTGATCCGCAGGAATCCGGCGCATTGCTGGAAGGCACCTTCTCCCAACCGCTCCACCTTCATGAGCGCCTTGCGTGACCCGAAGCTGCCATGTTCCTCCCGGTAGCGGACGATATTTTCCGCCAGGGTGGGACCGATGCCACTCACGTAACGTAACAGGTACTTACCGGCGGTATTCAGGTTGACGCCCACCGCGTTTACGCAATGCTCAACCGTCTGATCCAGCTTCAACTTCAAACGGACCTGGTTCACATCATGCTGATATTGCCCGACCCCTATGCTTTTGGGGTCGATCTTTACGAGCTCGGCCAGAGGGTCCATCAGCCTGCGGCCGATGCTCACCGCGCCGCGCACCGTAATGTCCTGATCCGGAAACTCTTCCCGCGCAATTTCAGAAGCGGAATAAATGGATGCGCCGTCCTCGTTTACCAGAAACACGGGTAAACCCAGCCCTAGTGATTTAATGAACCCTTCGGTTTCCCTGCCCGCCGTGCCGTCACCGATGGCGAAGCAAGCCACCTCATAACGCTTTACCAGGTCTCGTATCTTATGTTCAGCTTCGTGGATACGGTGGTTCTTTTCATGAACATAGATCAACGCCGTTTCCATCAGCCGGCCGTTGGCATCCAACACCACCACCTTGCAACCGGTGCGGTAACCCGGATCGATCGCCAATACCTTTTTACTGCCCAAGGGGGAAGACAACAATAATTGGCGGAGGTTTTCGGCAAACACATCAATGGCTTCCTCATCGGATTGGGTTTTTAAAGCCATCCTGTATTCACTTTCAAGCGCTGGCTGCAACAATCGTCTGTAAGCTTCCTTTAACGCTTTTGCAACCTGTTCCGCGGCCTCGTTTTGAGCCTTGAGGTATTTGTCCTCCATCAGTTTGATCGCATGGTCCTCCTCCGGCTGAATAGACAGGCGCAGATAGCCTTCCATGAAACCTCTTAATACGGCCAGCATTCTGTGTGAGGGTATTTTGGCAATTGGTTCCGAGAACGCAAAGTAATCTTTGAACTTGGCGCCCTCTGTTTCCTTACCGGTCATGACCGTGGTGATCACCTGTCCTTGTTTCTCAAACAACTGCCGGATCTCCGCACGCAAATCTGCATCTTCGGAAACCTGCTCAGCGATAATATCCCGCGCACCCTGCAGTGCCTCACTTGCATCTGCCACATGCTCCCCTGTGTAAGCTTCTGCCTGCCTTTCGACAGAACCGTTCTGCTGCTGCAACAACCATTCCGCCAGGGGCGCCAAACCTTTATCGCGTGCTTTTTCTGCTTTGGTTTTGCGTTTTGGTTTATAAGGCAGATAAATATCCTCCAGCTCATTCAGCGTTCCGGCGGCATCGATCTTTCCCTGCAATTCCTCCGTCATTTTCTGCTGCTCGGTAATCGTCTTCTCAATAAAAGCCCTGCGGTCGGTGAATTCTTTTTGAAACTGGGCTTCTTCCTGGATTTTCTGAATTTGCACTTCATCCAGGGCCCCCGTCTGATCCTTCCGGTAACGGGCAATAAACGGGACGGTAGCACCTCCCGACAATAAGGTTAAAACCGCGTTCACGCCTTTCTCCGGGAGCCCCAGCCTCGTCGCTACCGGCGCTGAGAATTCTATCATGGTGGTCGTACTCATTGATCTGATTTAAGGCGGCGAAGTTATGGAAAACAGGATTCCCGGCATGCGCGGCAGGGCATAATTTCATAAAAAACATCCAGTTACTGCCGCATAAATATTGCATCGCCCCTGCAAGAACATCATTATTGCAGGGGTTGCATGTTGTGTGCGAAAGCCGCAATGAAGGCACCCTTTGGTCGTTCATCCATATAAGAATGGATGGCAGTTAAGTATTATGGAAGAATATATTATCCGGGCTAAATGTACCCTTAAAAAGTGGGATTTAGCCCTCCTGCCGCTGCCACCCTATACAAGGTTTGCCCCTGCCAGGCCTTTCACGTGCAAACTGTTTAAAATCTTAATATGTTCATCAGTTCGGTACGATGTCTTTTCAGGGAAATAAAAAGTTCAATCGATGAATTTTTTTATTCA
>DASULB010000150.1:0-4689 GCA_036278455.1 Chitinophagaceae bacterium
TGTGGTTTCAACGATTTTTGAATGGTCTTTGATTAGAACCGCTGGCGTCCTGCGTAAAATTTTGTGACATCTTGAAGAAACGGGTCGTGATGTGCCTGCCAGAAGGGTGACCCGGGCCAGCGCATCTCTTGCATGTATTGACGTCTCCATAAGGGAAGGTAGCCTGAGAATGCTTTTTCCAGGGCATGATGGTAGGCGGGCAAAGCCACTTTTGAACCGGACATGCAGTCCACTATGGCATTGCCCGCGTAATAACCACTTCCGAGCGCTGATGTCATTCCATAAGAGGAGACCGGATCGTAACTGTATGCGGCGTCCCCCACCGCAAGCCAGTTTTCGCCGTATACTGCTTCCAAGTGTCCTGTGGCGGCTGATTTTACCTGCAGTCTGACGCTCTGTGGCTGGTAATCCGGTGGAAATAGCGCGTGGATGTGAGGTGCCTGTTTTAATTTTCCCCAGTAGCCGTCCAACTGCTGCATGTTTTTGTCTATCAATTCCGCGTCTGTCATATACACCGTCACAATCGTGCCTGTACTCAGTGGTGCTGCATACCACCATCCGTCCGCTACAGCCTGTACGTAGGTGAATTTCGGGATAGGGCGGTGTGCGCTAACTTCGAAATGTGCCGCTACCCCGGTCAGTGTGTCATAAGTTTTGCGTTGTATTCCCAGGCTGCGGGCCACCTTTGCAGTCCTGCCCGTAGCATCCACCAGAAAGGAGGCAGTCATGTGTGTCAGATTTTGATCAGTCCTTATCTCCAGGTCCCATTTGCCTACGTCGGTTTTTCCCAGCTGAAGTAATTTACAACGGTCCATCACCGTCACGCCCCTTTGCCGGGCGGTTTCTATTAATGCGCGCTCAAAGTGACTGCGGTCCAGGTGCCAGCCATGTTCCGCCGTGGTATAAATAAAATGCTTCTCCTCCGTGGCATCTCCCCAGTTATAGATGTTGCCATGGCAATGAAGATGCCTGGGATCCTCCGGCAGGTGTGCGATGGCCAAAGCCTTTAACACAGGTAAGGCCTCCGGGGACAGGGTTTCTCCAATCTTTTTCACACCGGGCCCCGCCTCCAGCAGGGTACTGCTGATTCCCCGCCCTGCCAGTGACAATGCCGTGGCAACACCCGCCGTGCCGCCTCCTATAATAACCACACCCTGATCAGTGCACTGGCCAGTGTTATTTTTCGTCACGCCTTGCAACATGTCTGGGTCTTTTTGGTGCCGTTTCAGGTGCCTCTACTGCGGATGCGACTGTAAGTAGTTTGGTCAGTTTTTCTTTTGTGGGTTTCTCGGCATCCTCTGCATACAATACCTGCTCAAAACTTGGATCAGGAGAATTGAAATCATTACGCCCTGTCTCGACCCAATAGCTGTCCGGAAGTGCGTCTCCTGTAACGCCCGGATCAGCCTTGTGCTGAACGATGATCCCCAGGTTGTGCCATTTGTCAATCATGGCGTTTATTTTCTTTTGATAGACGGTCCCGAAATCCCGTAACCAGTCCTGCCGGTAATCAAAATGTTTCAATCGTTGGGGAGTGTTCAGCCCCTGATCGGTCAATCGTTTAAAACTATCAGCGCTCAAGACCTGATTTGGTACGCGCGCCGCCCAGAAAGATGGCAGGGGCAGATAAGTGGAGGGGGTATAACCGGAAAGACAACTGGCTTCATCCGTTTGCCAGGGAATCCCCAGCCACCGGGTGAGTGTACCCGGGCCGCTTTTCGCCAGCGGACCGTCTGCTTGTAAAGCCACCTTGGGACTCAGCAGGGATCCCCAGTCGTCAACGGGCGATTCCGTTTCCGCCATGATATGGAGACGGAAGGGAGATTCCCACATCAATGGAACGCGCATTACCCACGTAAGCTCGATCCCGGGGTGAAAAGGCCCTCCCAGACAGTCATCCAGATTGGCTCTGGTCAGCGCCATGGGTTGATCCTGTAAGGGCACTTCTTCCAGATGATGATAAACAGGAGGTTTATTGGTGGTAAAAGATCCGTTTGCCCACTGTTTCATCAGGTCGTACTGGACCTGTGTCAATGGCAGGTCCACCTCCGCCATATCTTCGTATTCGCCAAAGGCGTCCCCATAAAAGGGAGGGATCTTGTCGGGTTGGTATGCGCTGTTATCAGGCGCGCGAAACCAGTTAAATACACGTCTGCGCAACGGTGCATTTGCCGGATCCTGGCTGCTAAGTCGTGCTAACATGTCCGGTTGGTTAAAATCGGAAGGGGAGTTTTGCCCGAACAGCATAAAGAATCCCTGGTTCACCCAGGCGGTTTGTGAGACCCTGTTCAGGATAGGGTATATATCCCGCCAGAAATCTGCCTGTTCCGGCTTTTTGACGATCGATCCCCTGACGTTCATGTCATAGATTACATCGAACATCGTTACCACACCATATAACCCCTGCCCGAAATTCGGGGGCGTTACGGCCACCATGGCGGGTTCGGCTTCCAGGGTGGCGCCGTCTTTAAATGTAATGGTTGCCCTGACAGGCCCGTCTGAAATATCATCGTGCCAGGTGTCGTTATTGGCAAAGGTGACGGCCGGAGTGTCCTTATAAGAGGCGGAATGGCCGTCCCCACCCAACACGATCAGGCGACCCTGGCCATCCGTGCGTAATTCTCCCAGGGGAACGGGGGTGCCCATGAAAGTGCCATCGGAAAACTGGTAGGCGCCCCCACTGACGTTCTTTCCGCCAATGGTACGCTTCCCGGGGTCAATGATCAGCTGGGACCGGTCGGCAACCTGGGCATTTCTGAAACTTGATGGAATGGCGAGTCCTTCCAGATCAAGCGCGTTGTTGAATTGGTACCAACCGGATTTCCTGTTGGCGATATGCACCCGCCAGGAGATATCAGCATCCTCCAGGGTAATTTCCTTTACTACATTTTCGTCTTTGTCTAACCCGTATACACGGAAACGGGCTCCCTGCTTTTTTACCCGGCCTTCTTCATCCTTGAAGCCGCCGGGTGGATCGGGCACTTGTCCCGGCACTTCCGGTCCCAGGAAATAATCTTCTTCCGCATTTACCGGCGCATTTCCAACGCGGGCAATGCCAACGGCGGGATAGATCACCGCCTTTACGATCTGATTAGAAGCCATTGTGTTGTTTTTATAAGCAAAAAATAGGGTTCACCTTATCCGGTTTTACTTTTATGTCTGGCTGGCCAAGGGCACCGCATGCGCCGCATAGATATTTGACGGGAGCCGTTCATGCAGTTAAATTAAAAGGAAGGGTCCGATCTTTTTAGCAGTTACTGTGGTCCGGTGGCCGGGGCGTTCTAAGGGTGCAATTTTTGCCCTGCCTTAATGACAAGATCATTATAGCAAAGGATGGCCGCAGTTACCAGCCCATATAATAATCCTTGGGCAACCAGGAGGGCCGTTGCAGGCTGAAACTTTCCTGCAGCATTTTCTCTGCTTCGCAAAGCGCGCCTTCCACCCAGCCTTGCTGGTCCGAATAAGCTTCACCACAGATGTGAATGTCCTCTTCGGCATCCGGATGACGCATATATTCCATCACTTCCTTTACGGAGTAGGCCGCTTTCCAGGCATGGTAACCTCCCCCGAATGGATCATCCGACCAGTCTTTATACCAGGCTACATATGGTTTGGGGATTTTTATATCCTTGCCATGCAACTCCCTGACCTGATGCATGACCTCCCGCACCATGACCTTGGATGCCTGCAACGGGAGGCGTAACGATTGCATCGTCTGCAACATCTCCTTCAAGGGAACCCGTTTGGTACCCTTAAGTTCATGACGGTCCGGATGATTGTCCTCCAGGGCTTTCCAGAAGGTCACGGTCCGCATGTCGTTATAGCTGGCAAGAAAAAGAGAATTTGAATTCAGGTGATCCGTCCCGAAATAGTAACATTGCCGTATGGGCAGATCCGTCACGGAATGTCCTGAGGTGGCCCCGAAATCTTCGGTCCACCAGGGTTCATCAAAACCCATGATGATTTTAAAGGAAGGCTCCATGATCACCGCTTCCATTTGGCTTTGCAAGGTCTCGTTCTTAAAGAAAAAGCAATCCTGGTCTATTAATTCAAGCGATTTGCGGGGCATGGCCAGAATGATCTTGTCGGCAAAGACGTTCCAGGTCTCACCGGAGAGGATGTTGCGAAAGGTCAGCTGGTATTTCTTATCCCCTGTATCCGCTTTTTTGAAAGTAAGCAATTGGTTCTCCGACCAGATGGTTGCATCCGGGGATTCCAGGTAATGATAGGCCAGTGCGTAAGCAATCAGGTCATAGCCCCCTTTGATGGTTTTATAGGTGACGGCGGCATCGGAGAAGTCCCCTACCATGTAGGGGAAGGCTTCCGCTGCATTCCAGTTGATGGTATTGGAATAATAACCCCCTGCCTGGGCGAGAAACGTATAGCCTTCTTCAGATACCCGGTCCTTGATGAGGTTCCAGAAACCGAGGTCATTCACTTTGCTGCCTTTGTAAGGTCCTTCAAAACAATAAGTGAGTGTCGGTTTTATATGGTCCCAGTCCCTGGCGGTTAGCTCGAATTGGTAGGTATAAGGTTTGGGATTGCTGACTTTCTTACTTAAGGGGGAAGCCACAAAAGCGGGGTCAGCCATGAGCACCTCATAAACCACCTTGTTAAAGAGTTGGTCGGCACTGTAGCCTTCATCAGCCTCATTGAGATAATACCGGGTTTTGAGCTTCCGGCCACAGC
>DASULB010000151.1:0-11812 GCA_036278455.1 Chitinophagaceae bacterium
ATGAAAAATACCAAAAATCTTAAACCTATTTAAACAACGAAGGCAAAGCAATGGAAAATATAGAAATTAAAAAGCAATGGGAAAATGCAGCTCCGGGTTGAGCTAAATGAGAAAAAGTTATTGCTGAGTGGACCCAACCCGCTACAGAAGCTATGCTGGATATGGCCGGGGTTACCTCGGGCGCTTAGATCCTTGATCTGGCCTGTGGTGCAGGCAGCCAGGCATTAGATGCAGCCCGGTGGGTGGGTAAGTAAGGTCGTGTGCTTGCCTGTGATATTTCTGAAACAATGCTTCAACATGTACGCGAGAACGCCCTTGCCGAACAGCTAAATAATATCTCCACAATTGGGAGTGCAGCAGAAGAACTTGATGTCCCAGCCGAAAGTTTTGATGCAGCGATTTGCCGGCTGGGTCTCTTGCTCTTTCTCGAACCAAAGAAAGCGCTGATGTTCGTGGATCAGGCACTTAAACCCGGCGGTAAAATTGCAGTAATGGTTTTTTTCCACGCCGGAAGCAAATGCAATTATGGTTAAGCCTAAGCAGATTCTATTGCGATATGTTTACAAAAAAAAAGCCTGCAGCAGGACAGCGGGGAATTTTTGCACTTGGTGCACCAGGTGTTTTAAAGAAGCTGCTGGAAGAAAGTGACTTCATGGATATTAAAGAACAAGGCTGCTCAATATCACTGCAAATGACATCCGTTAAAAAGTACCACAAATGATGCAGGAAGGCTTGCACATAGCCACATGCGCGATAGCCTGGATCATGCTTTTTAGATCGAAGGAGAAGTGAATATAATAAGACAAAAGGTAAAAGGATAAAGACAAAAAGAAGGATTCGATGGTTTCATTGTTCAATGTTTCATTGTTAAGTCTTTACCATTTAACAAGGAATAGCATTATCCCGTATGGGTAGCCTGTTTGTAATTGAAAATCGTTTCGTGATTTTTTTTACCCCCAGCAAGAGTTTTCTAAATCGGGGAATGTTGAACATTGATCATTTAAATAATCAACAATCAGTATTCAATGTCCAATGTTCAAGAAGCCGGGACCCCCAAACGCAAAACCCTAAACATGAAGCATGAAAATTTTCATTAGCCCAAAAAACAAAACATTATGAAAGGAACTAAAAAGCCAGGAATTGTACTGCTAACGACAGTTTTCCTTTTCACAGCATGCAGCAAAGAAGGCTCTCATGGGCTTGTCGGACAACAAGGTGAACAGGGACCCAAAGGCGACAAAGGAGATACTGGTCAGCAAGGACCCACAGGCACCGCTAACGCGATCTATTCGGACTGGATGAGGGTCTTTTTTACAACACTTGGTGGTAGTTTTGATTGCATTAAATATTATTTTGGGACAATGGATGCCCCCAAACTTACCCAGGCTATCCTGGATAAAGGAGAGGTTACTGTATATATGAATAATATTGGAGTAGCTCCTCCCTACGTTGTCAAGTTACTTGGTTACGAATACCCTAGTGAAGATCGCTTCTATATAAGGATAAATCGCCTAAGGGTCAGGAGCATTGAATTGATGGAAACCTATTTACCTCCAGGTGCTATTTATTTTCGCTATGTGATTATCCCCGGTGGTGTGCATACGCGTATTTTATCACCTCCACCGGATTTAAATGATTATCATGCGGTGTGTCAGTATTATGAGACACCGCAATGACGGAATAAAATCAAAGTTCGAAATTAAAAGGGTAAAAGTAGTCAGTAGAACGCAGATCATTATGATTCTTTATGATAAACACAGATGAGATCATAATAAAGCGGTGACCGGTCCTGAAGTTTCGGAATCAGTATCTTGTGTCTGCTTTTTGCATTGAGCATTGTGCTTTCAACTTCTAACAAATATCCGTAATAAATAAATTGTATTTAAATTAAAAACAAGGAGGTATATCATGACAAATCAAAATCAATCTAAACCGGATCCGGAGATGATCGCACAGCAGCTTCGTAAGCCAACCAGACCCTTTGCAGAGAAGATCGCCGAGAAAATGGAGCAGGTAAATGCACCGCTTTTCGACTTAACGTTGGAAACAATGCAGTTGGCAGATAGCGAATCAGTTTTGGAGATAGGATTTGGCAGCGGCAGGTTCTTTGAGAAGATATTTTCAAAAGCAAAAGGACTACAGGTCAGCGGAATTGACTACTCGCAGGAGATGGTGAAAATGGCTAAGAGCAATAACCAGCGCTTCATTGATTCGGGTAAGCTTAATCTTGAGTTAGGTAACAGTGATGCTCTTCCATTTGCAGATAACAGCTTTGATAAGGTATTTTGTAATATGGTGGTTTATTTCTGGGATCACCCCTCCAGACACCTGAAAGAGATCCAACGTGTGCTTAAACCCCAAGGGCGGTTTTATACCGGAATAAGAACAAAGGAAAGCATGCTTCAACTCCCCTTTACACAATACGGATTCACTTTGTATGACCAAAATCAATGGCATTCAGTCTTGGAGCAAAATGGATTTATCTTTATCGGAGTCAATAAAATAGCAGAGCCATTGGTCGAAGAAGATGAAGGGCCGTTACGCTTTGAATCCATTTGTCTCATCGCGGAGAGAAATAAGGAACGATTTTGATGCGCCAATGGATAAGGATTAACTGAAAAATTTGAGATGCCTTTCTTCCATTTATGCAATTAATCCGGTAAAGAATTGATTTAATAGATAGGTAACTTGAATATCAGCCCGGTGGTTAATCCGGCCTAAAAAGAAAAAACCGCCGCGGTGCATAAGACTACCGGAGTCACTTTCAGCATTTCTTTTACCCGATCTACACCGGATAATGATACATCCGGATATTTCTTAAATAACTGATGAAGCAAAACGCGTGTACCACATCCCACGTCCAGCACCTTTTCCGAACCTTTCAGGTGCAGCCTTAAGAGCGTTTCTTTTGCCGTGGCTTCCGCATAAAGTTTCCATCGCTTATCATAAACGTTTGCCATCCGGGAATATTCTTTTATAACTGCATCCTGCATGTTAGCTTATTCGAAGATATTGAAAATTTTTTTGGTGACCACCCCCTGCCCGGGCCTAATTTTGTTTCATCATTATTTTAACACTAAAAATAATTAGCTATGAAACGTCAAATTGAAGTTTTCACTGCCGGATGCCCGGTTTGTGAATCTACAGTGAAAAGGGTACGGGAATTAACCTGTAAAGATTGTGAAGTAACCATTTATGATCTGGTAAAACAATGCGAAGACAAAGCCTGCTTAGCTAAACTGAAAGCCTACAACATTATCAATCAGCAGCATGCCCTTTTGAATGAGGTGTTCAAACAAGGTCTCACCTTCCGGGAAGATACATTTAGAACACCGGCTATCAATCCGGCATTTAGTCATGACTTACTGAGAATGAAAGAAAAACGGCTACTCCTCGTAGAGCAGCCGCTAAGTCCGCATCAGGAATTCCCGTTTGGTAGCGGTAACGGGATTCGAACCCGTGTTTAAGCCGTGAGAGGGCTCCGTCCTAGTCCCCTAGACGATACCGCCGGTATCCTTTTCGGCCGCGAAGATACATTAATCCCGTTAATTTAAAAACCCTCCTGGAATCGGTCCCTGATTTATATCTGAAATTTTATTGCTCCGATCGATGCGAGATCAGAGCATGGGCGTGACAGCAGAGGAATTTCAATGGTTTGGATGGTCAATAGCGCCCTGTATTACTGATGAAAGCTATTTTTTTGCCGTCCGGTGACCAACAAGGAGTGTTCATGGAGCCCTGGCCTCCGTAGAGATATGCCAAAACACTGGGTGTGCCTCCATTTATACGCATAATGCGTATATACACATGTTTGTATGGGGGATGGCTGTCAGGTGCGGCCTCCTCTGGCAGGAAAGAAAGAAACACCATCCATTTACCGTCTGGTGAAATATGAGCGAACCAATTGTTGAAATGGTCATGGGTAATTTGTTCCTGATCGCTGCCATCCGGTTTCATGCGCCATATCTGCATGGTGCCCGAGCGAACGGAGTTGAAATAGAGGTATTTACCGTCGGGGCTGTATTCCGGACCGTCGTCCAGGCCGGTGGCCCGGGTAAGGCGAACCTCCTTTCCACCCTTTGAGGGTATTTTATATACATCAAATTCTTTATCTCGTTCTCCGCAAAATACAAGGTATTTCCCATCTGGAGACCAGCCATGCAAATATGAGGGTCCCTTTTGCGTAATTTGAGTGGGTGTGCCGCCGGCTACAGGAACCGTATAAATAATGGAACCTCCGAGAGCCCTTACATTACTGCTAAGACCGATCATGGTGCCGTCGAAAGAAATGACATGATCATTGTTGTTATGGGTTACCTCCCCCGTCCTGATTAGGAAAGGCTTACGGCTTGCCAGGCTAAAGCGGTACATTAACCCTTTATTGTCATTGAATAACAGGGATTTGCCATCCTTCATCCAATTGGGCGCCTGGATGGAGTAAGGTACTTGATAAACGATGTTGCGGTTGCCGGTGGCGACGTCCAGGATTTCAAGACGGCTCCCCAATTTCATCTGGAATATCTGATCGGGACTGCCCGTATAAGGAACGGTGATGCGCACATTGTGAAAGACGACCGATTCAAGACCATCAGGATGATTTGCACATGCAAACAAACCGACATAGACCTCATTCCCCAAGTCTATGCCCGTTACTTGCCGGCTAATAAAAGGTTTTCCATATTGCGCCGCGCGCATGATGATGGTATCGCCTTTCCTCTCCAACTCGATGACATCTGCATGGGGAACCGTTGCCTGTATTTGTTGCGTACCGCCTCCCTTTGTTTTTCTGAACTGCAGGGAGGTCAATCCATTGCCGTGTTCTGCAACGCTAATCTGGGGAGCATTATCCTGGAGCGACCCGCGGATCATCCATCCGGTTTTGCGGTGCGGCTCCCTACCCTTTCCCACAAACGCAACCCGGGCAAATAATATAAAATCACCCTTCATTTTCCTGTAAACATAATGGAATGCGTCATGATCGCCCCATATATTGGTGCCAGAACCGGTAACAAGGTATTGCCCGGTACTGGGATTGTATCTGGCACTGCCTTTTTTGGCCTGTATACCAACGTCCGTCTGTCCGGTAAAAAGGCCCAAGAGGTTGGTTTGCCCGGTCGCGGTATGGTAGCAAACGACCAATAAACCGCACCAGACAAGCGAAAAGAACAAATTATTAGCCTTCATGGCAAAAGCTTGTTTTGAGAATGATCCGTCCAGCAGTAGCGTAGTTCCCTCCAGCTCTCCATTAGCTAAGCTACATTAATTCCGGTAAATAGTAGAACATATCCCTGTGTCCGTAAGTTATTTGCAAGGATTTAATTATAATTGATTACGAACCTCATATCCGTATGTGGAAAGAAATGCGTAATAGTATGAAGAATACTCAGATAGGTTCACCCCAAGGATTTCTAAAGATGCAGAGATTCTGTTCCACCCTTGGTTTTGGGACCGGGAATTCCATTTTTGTCTGATGGGCATGTTGGCATTTTCACGGCGCGGTTTTTAAGGACTTTACAAAGCCCCTAGATACTACTGAAGGACTGCCCGGAATACATAAGACATGGACGACTAGCAGAAATTATTCAAAGGTCATAAAGAACAAGAAAGAAAATCGACTGGATACTTTACCAAGATGATCATCAACTCTTTTAGCGGACAGTCACAACCTCTTTCCGTTATGCTGTCCAATTATCTTTTTAATCTTTTCTACAGGCCCTGCCACCCAACGGCAAAGTTGGCGATTTCAGGCACTGTTAGCTTTAGGTAGCCGCCGTGTTCCGCTAAAAGTGAAATATCGAACCAAATACAAAGTTACAATCCTTTGACAATCGCCAATGCTTTTTTTACATGTTCATCAGGCGTGATGTGATCGGTTTTCGATGAAAATTTAGCTACAATTTTACCCTCTTTATTAAGAACAAATGTGGTTCTTGGAATAAATCCGTGCGTGACCTTCTCGCCACGTACATCCTTAACACCGGTCTTTGGAGACACTAATTTCAGACCATAGGTTGCTGCAATCTTTCCTCCGGGGTCAGAAGCCACGGGGAATTTGCCCGCACAGTAGTCGGGATCGGACGAGAATGAATTCAACCGCTGAATATTGTCCGCAGATACACCGATGATGGTAGCTCCCGCTGCCGTAAATTTATCCTTTAATTCGGCGAAGGTATGCGCTTCCAAATCACAGCCACCTGTGTAAGCAGCCGGATAAAAATATACCACAACTGGCCCCTTGGCAAGAGCTTTTTTTAATGAAAAATCGAATTCATGGCCGGCAAGGCTGGCCTTGGCAGCAAACAAAGGTGCTGTGAAACCCTTTGACAAAACGATTGATTGGCTAAAGCCATACCGGCTAATGAAAAGCGAAAAGCCAGCGATTAAAAGAAAAGAAAGGCAATATCTCTTGGTCATGGCAGATTATTTTTTAAGCACAGTTACAATATTATAGCAAATTTACAACAATCGGGGAAAAAATAAGGTTTTAGGTTTTGGGTGATAGATGTGATAAACCTGCGTATCACTCTGGTATAGCGGACTAAGGAGAAACTTCCGGTCACTCTTTAGCAACAGAATCAACCCATGTCACCATAGCGTCGACCGCTTGGTAAATGATTTGAGGCCATTTACCTTATGTCACTTAATCAATATAGCCAAAACAGCTAAAGAGAATCTCTTCCCAAGCATTATGGATTGATGCCCCCGATACTCCGACCTACAGCTCTTGTGGAGACCTAAAAGAACTCGCGTTCTATTTTTTTGATCGTTTCTATAATACCAATGGCGTCTTTCTCTCCAGTTAAAGCATCAATTTCATAATTGGGACAGAATCTATTTCTGACTATCCCTGAACATAGCAAAACAGTTTCTGGGGGAATACCCGGGGAATTAGAATATATTGGTATTTGATGGAGAAGTACAAAACAACTTCACAGTAAGACAGTATATCTTTTGAATTGGAACTTGCAGAACCAGATAACCCATTATACCAGTAAGCGTCCCAGTGCAGAATAAAATGCATTCTATTCTGAAGTTAATGAACGCTCGAGTTTGCCTCGGTTCCGATTAATTGATCAGTACAATTTTCTCAACCAAATATGTCCATAAGATCCAATTATGCCTTTAACTTTCTTTTAACCTTTTTAACAAAGGCTTGAGTCACATTGGCAAAGTTGGCAATTTCAGGCACGGTAAACTTATCAGCTTTAAGCAGATTGACTACACTCTCTTCACGGCCTTCTTCACGGCCTTCTTCGCGCCCTTCTTCTCTACCTTCTTCCCGCTCTATTTTCTTTATGGTTTCTATGATACCCATGGCATTTTGATTTCCTGTTAGTAAATTGATTTCATTATCAAAGTTAAGATTAATTTCCGGATTTTCAACGTAGATGAAATTCTTGAGAAAATACAGAAAATGCATAATTTTTTCGTGGTCGTAGCGCTTGCTGGCTATCATCGCGCGGGCCAACATAAGCCGCTGCTCGCCAAGTTCCTTCTCCGGTACTTTGTGTGCAAACAAGGCTTTCTGGGCGGCCAGCACAATAAGTGCGAAGGGATTATCCATGGCCAGTAACTCCCCTTCGGTATGGTCAAGTATGTGGTATACATTGTAGCGATAGTTGATCTCAGTACCTAAAAAACACTTATGAAAGTGCTCTGGTCTTTTTTGCCCCCTCCCACCGGTAAACACCGCCAGCGCGGAAATATTCACCTGAAATCTATCGAAGATGCGGTACCAATATTGTAACATCCTAAAGGCAAAATTTCCGGTGCGCCCACCCTGGATTTCGATGTGCACGAGTATCCACTCCTCGGAGGCGTCCTTTAAGAAAGCCTTTACCAGCATGTCAACGAACCGGGTCCCGCCGGGCTTTTGGCGTTCGGGAAATAGCTCTCCTAATTCTTTATCCAAAAATTCAATGCCACGTTCTATATCAAAGATGGCATCCGCTTCCGGAAAATAAAAACGCAGCAATTCGGGGAATGCTTCTTGAAAAGCACTTTTTAACAAGCTATCATCCTTTTTTCGTGGAGTGGTCTTTTGTGGGGTGGTTTTGGGAGTGCATTGCTTGCTCATAGGCATTCTTTGAAATGAGAAAGATGGAAGTTCATGTTTAAACCCTTTGGCTGAAACTGCCCTTCTAATAAACGGGGTGCAAGTTCACATAAACGATCAGCATATTCTATTCTGTATAGGGCATATTTTATTCCATTTATTGCATATTTTAGACACTTGGCTTCTACCATTGTATTAATGTCATGGTTGTATCCGTCAGTCAGATATTAAAGTTTTTGAAGAGGGCCGTTTTTCAGGGTCAGAAAGTACGGCCGCTATTATTTTTCTTTATTGATCATGCGAAAATTACCTGCAACCAGCGGCTGTCGGCATGTATCTGGAGGCATGCCTAATCTTCTTATCTTCGCGACATTTTATCACCAACCCTTTTATGCTACGCTACGAGGCCCGGCAGACACTTCATTTAGCTTTCCCCATCATCCTGGGTGAAATGGCGCAAATGGCGCTTCGTCTGATCGATACCGCCATGGTGGGCGCCGTGAATTATAAACAACTGGCGGCTGTCGCACTGGTAACCAGTGTGATGAACGTCCCTTTTGTATTTGGTATCGGCATCACCATGTCGGTCTCCCAGACGGTATCCATGGCCCATGGGCGCCAGGACAAACCATTGGTGAGTCATTACCTTTACAACGGGTTTTGGCTGTGCGTCGTTTTCGCTCTGATCATTTCATGCAGCTTGGAACTGGGTAAAAACGTCCTGTTTCACCTGGATCAGGACCCTGAGGTCGCACGCCTGGCGCTGCCCTATCTGCGTCTCATGGGCTGGTCGGTGCTGCCAATGATGTTGTTTCTGGCCTTAAAACAATTTACCGATGGGCTGGAATATACCCGTACGGGTATGTTGCTGTCGTTGCTGTCCCTTCCGCTTAATGCCTTCTTAAACTGGTTGTTGATATTTGGCAACTGGGGCTTTCCCAGAATGGAGATTACGGGTGCAGGCTGGGGTACCCTGATTACCCGCTGTTTTATTTTTGTTGTGCTGGGCGTCATCATATTAAGGCACCCTACTTTCAGGAGTTATGTGGCCGTGCGAAAGCACCAATGGCATATCAAGAGGCAGACCCTCGGGGAATTATTGCACATCGGCATCCCCAGCAGTTTTCAGGTATCTATGGAAGCGGGTGCTTTTGCACTTTCGGGCATTCTCGTTGGAACCCTTGGCGCGGTATCGCTGGCCGCGCACCAGATTGCCCTCAGCATAGCATCACTCACCTTTATGGTGTCTATGGGATTGTCACAGGCTGCCTCTATCCGTACCAGTAATGCCTTCGGAAGCCATGACTGGCCTAAGATCTCCCGTATTGGCAAAAGTACGATCCTGACGGCCTTGGTCTATGGAGGCCTCTGCGCGTTGGGTTTTATCGTATTTCGTTACCAACTGCCCCTGTTGTTTAATTCAGATAAACAAGTGGTGGTCATGGCCGCCTGGTTGTTGCTGTTCGCCGCGATATTTCAGGTTTCTGACAGTACCCAGGCGATTAGCGCGGGATTATTAAGGGGCATCAAAGACATGAGAACCCCCACCGTATTTATCGCCATCGCTTATTGGGCGGTAGGCATTCCCGCCGGTTGTGTGCTGACATTTTATTTTAAGATGGGTGCGGCGGGTATCTGGACCGGTCTGATCATCGGGCTTACTTTGTCAGCCATTTTCCTGAGCAGGAGATTTATGAAGATGACGGAAAAAAATAAACATTGCTCTGAGGGTGGTCATTTATCCGGCAGGATAATAGCATGACGCATCTGGCTGATGCCCCGGCATTCGGAGCATTGTCGTGATTTTTTGCAGGTAAGCCGTAGAGAAGGGGCCAAATTTCAATTTCTTATGTGAAAGCCGCGTATTATATATCCACTGCCATAAGGCGCGGGAAGGAACTCAGTGGAATTTTTCCCCGTTGGCCATCATCTCAAGGATCTTTTTCATACGCCTTTCGCGCGTTTCCGCTTTTTTTGCCGTCTGAAGGCGCCATGCGATGGCATACCTGTTGGCTTTGTTGAGCGTTTCAAAAAAGGCCATCGCTTTTTTATTCTTGCCAAGGGCTTTTAGAAAGTCATCGGGGATGACCATGTCTTTTTGTGAGTCGTATGCCTGTTGCCATCTTCCGTCGGCTTTGGCCGCTTCGATGGCCTGCAGGCCGGCTGGTTTCATCCTCCCCGCTTTGCTCAGCCGTTCCACATGTGTGATGTTGCGCTTTGACCAGATACTCCTTTTTCTGCGGGGTGTAAATTTCTGTAACCAGGAGTCTTCATCATGCTTTTTTGCCTGCCCGTCTATCCACCCATAGCAAAGCGCGTCATCCAGGGCTTCGTCATAAGTGAGCGTCGTTACGCCGGTGCCTTTTTTGTAAAAGCGCAGCCAGACGCCACCGGTTTCCGTGGCATGATGCTTTGCAAGCCAGCCTTCCCACTGTTTAGCTGAATCAAAAAAAAGAACAGGGATGTCAGCCATAGCGAACGATGTTTTGTTTTAAAGAAATAATGGCGGATCCCCTTGTAAATATATACGGCTAACTAAAATACGCCATCCGTCTGTCTTGCCCTTTTGGGGTTATCCCCACCAGAATGAGGTAGCGATGATTGCGTATACAGCGATCAGCGCGGCCCCTTCTATCCAGTTGGATTCACCGTCAAAAGTAATGAAAGCCGTCATGATCACCGCAATGGCAACGGAAACAACCAGCATGGGAGAAAAAACCAGGGTAAAAGGCGTATAGCCCAGCAGCGCAGAAAGAATGACGAGCAAAGGCGCCAACACCAGCGCGATTTGCAAAGGTGAATTGATCACCACCGCAAAAGCGAACTTTGATTGATTCTTTAAGGCGAGCTGCAAGCCCACCACATTTTCGATGGCGTTGCCTGCGATGGCGATGATAACCAAGCCCGCGAAAGCGTCGGAGATATGAAGTGCCGCCATGGCGGGTTCCAGGGCGTGTACGAACCAATCGGAAACGAAAGCAGCCCCTCCGGCTGCCAGAACCAACAAGATAACCGCCAGCGACGCCGGCCAGCGTGGCTTACTTCCACCTTTCTCCTCGGCGGACAAGCCCGTGTTCCCGCGCTTTAGAGAAGCCGGCAGGGTGAGTAAAAAGAGCACTAAAAGAATCACTGCCGTGATGATGGATAAGGCATCTTCATGTGTGGAGGCCGGCGTATGAACATAGGAAGCCAGCGAAGGCAATACCAGGGCCGCTACTGACAAGACCATCAGGACTGTGATGGCCCGCGCACGGTCCGAGTCAAGTTTTTGCGTACCATGTTTGAGGCCGCCAAAAAGAAAGCACAAGCCCAGCACCAAGAGCAGGTTGGCCAGTATGGATCCGATGATGGCGGCCTGGACGACTTCCAGTAAACCGGCTTTAAGTGCGAACAGGGCAATAAACAATTCCGGCAGGTTACCCAGGGCGGATTGCAATACGCCGGTGGCGCCCGGACCGAACCTGTCCCCTAACTGCTCTACAGAACGCCCTACCAACGCTGCCAGCAGGGCGACCGCAATGGCTGAACAGATAAAGGCCAGTACTGACCCGCTGCCGGCGTAACGGGTCACGCCGGCGAGAATAATGGCCGCGATACTGCCTACAAGAATAATGTAATCCGAGCGGACGAGGACGGTGGTTTTAGAATCGTGCATGTTGTGATTTGGCAGAGCATTTAAAATAGCTAAACTACATAAAAAAATATTTTCTGCTTCAATGGCAGTGTTCCGGGCTTCAAACTTTCAGGCACGCCATT
>DASULB010000152.1:0-5488 GCA_036278455.1 Chitinophagaceae bacterium
TTATGCTGGTGCTTTTGCTGTATCGCCTGTCTACAACCTGCCACCGCGCAGGATCATGATCGGAGTCATGATTGGGTACACCTGAAGGACAAATTAACAGCAATGGCACCGCGGTGGGCATCCATTCCCGGGGGTATTGTCACGCACAAATTTACCACCGGGATGCTTTTGGGAAACGGCGATATCGGGGTGGTCGCCGGCGATACATTGGACCGGCAGACCTTTTATTTTGGCAAAAGCGATTTCTGGGGTGTAGCTGTAAAAAAGCCGGATGATCCCGCTTCCATCTGGCAGGGCTCCATCCTTTCGGCCGGCGGGCTGACCATCAGTTCACCGGAGAAAGCTATTGATCCGTCCCGGGCCTTTCACATGGAACAAAATTTAACCACGGCGGAAGTACACACAACAATGCAATGGGGTGATGCCGTAGTCAGGATGTCTTCATGGATGGCGGATTCTGCAGATGGCGGCAAAAATAATTTCTTTATTACCAAACTCGTAAGCACGAACGATGTACGGCTTCACATTATACTCTGGGTCCCGGATAAATATAAATATGGGGGTAAGTGGCTGGATTGCGCCTCCATTTATCCTTATGCAAGCGGTACCATGAATGGTGCTTTGTGGGTAACAAGGGAAAACTATAATAACGCAAAGTTCAATCACGGAGGCAATTATACGGCAAGGATTGCACTGGCGGCCTCTCTAGTGGGAGCGGCCTATACCAATACGGCCATAGGTGGGGGTAAAGCAACAGGCGATTTCCTGTTAAAGGCAAAGGCCCCTGTTTATCTGGTAGTTTCTTTTGCAAGCGCTAAAGGGGTTAATAAGGATCATTGCGCCACCATGTCGGCAGTCAAAAAAAACGCTATACAACAAGGATGGAACCTCAATGCCAGTAAAATCGATGCCTTAAACAATGATCACGAGTATTGGTGGAAAAAATATTGGTTAAAGTCCTACATTGATATTCATGACAGCACCCTCGAAAAATTTTATTACGGTGCATTGTATGTATTGGGCTGTGCCAGCCGTGCAGGAAATTTCCCGCCCTCTCTGTTTGGCAACTGGATCACCACTGATCTGACCAGCTGGGGTGCCAGGTATTTCTTAAATTATAATGAGGAGGCCGCCTATTATGGGGTATGCTCCTCCAATCGGCCTGAATTGATGCTGCCCTACCGTCATCTGATCTTGCATGAAGCGAACTGGCAGGAAAATAAAACGCATGCCGCGGGATACCAGGGAATTTGTCATCAACGGTCCTTAACGCCATTTCATCTGGTGGCGACGCCGCCAGAAATCATCCCGGTAGCTTCCGGAAAGAACTATAAAAAACTTCCCGCCGATCAAAAATCAAACGGCGCTTTTGCCACCATGCCGCTCATCTGGTACTATGAATACACCGGGGACACCACCTATCTACGGGAAAAATTATATCCCTATCTCAAAAAACTGGAGGCCTTTTATAATGATTATATGGACAAATCGTCAAAACCCTATCATATTCGCCATAGCTCAGCACATGAGGGTTCCGATGATATGGATCCGAACCTGGATATAGGGTTTTGCAGGAGGTTGTGCAGTGCGCTTATCAGCGAAAGCAAGGTATTAGATACAGACGCCGGGATGCGTCCCCTGTGGCAGGACGTCTTAAACAACCTGGCTGATTACCCGGCAATCATCAGAAATGGTGAAAAAGTATATGTGGAAGCAGCTACCAAAAATGGGTCTACCGATCCGCAAAAGTTGTTTCATCCAGGCGATCAGCCAATCAACCTGGAAGGTGCTGTATTTCCCGGAGAAAATATATATCTTGGCGGTGACAGTGTACAATTGCAAATTGCGAGGTGGTCACTGGGCCAGGTGGGCGGATGGTGTGTCAATCACGGTGGCAGCGAGCATAATGGTTTCCCAAAAGTATGGCCCATTGCTGCCCGTATCGGATGGCCCGCCGGCGATCTGTTATATAAATTGGAAGCGGCCGTCCTTTTCCACTGGAGTGCCTCTAACCTGACCGCCTTCCAGGGTGGCGGCGGCATTGAAACAGCAGGGGCGATCGAAGGGATCAATTCCATGCTGATGCAAAGTGAAGGCGGTATCATCCGCTTATTTCCGGTATGGCCATTAGATCATAATGCTTCCTTTACACGATTGAGAGCCAAGGGCGCCTTTCTCATCACCGCCAGCCTGAAAAATAAAAAGATACAGCCTGTTAAGATAAGGAGCCTAAGAGGAGGGAGCATTGTGGTGAAAGCCCCCTGGAAGCATCAGGAAGCCAGAGTATTCAAAATAAACGGGCACTCCCGGCTTCCGGTTCCATACAAATGGATCAATGGGAATATCAGATTCTCCACGCAGACGGGAGGAAGTTATGTTATTGCAAAACATTAAAGCGGGGTCCTGGCAGACAGGTGAACCCACACATTTAAACCGTTAAGTCAAGCCATGCAAAAGAAAAACATCTTCCAAAATGCACTATTGTTTATAGCCGTGTTATTCCTTGTTTCAGCCTGTGGGGATCAAAAAGACGACGCGTTTGTGAAGGTGGACTGGTCAAATTTCATGTCTAAACAAGATATGACCTTCGATACATTGACCACCTACTGGGATGAGGGGATGTTTTTAGGCAACGGATTGCTGGGTACCATGATTTATATGGAAGATAGCGCATCCCTTCGCTTTGAAATGGGCCGGACCGATATTACGGACCATCGCCCTGATTTTGGAAGTTATTATGGTACCTGTCGCCTGCCCATTGGACAGTTTGTGTTAAAACCGGTGGGTAAAATTAAAAAAATGCATTTCCGGCTGGATTTATGGAATGCGGAAGCGAAGGGAACAATAGTAACCGACCAGGGATCTATCCAGTTACAGATAATTGTGGCGGCCCGGCAGGACATGATGGTTTTAAAGGCGGTTACTTCCGGGAAAGAAAATGCTTTTAGCTGGGATTTTGCACCGGAGAAATCGGAAAGCCCCCGACTAAAAAAGGATAAAAATCCTCCGGAAGGATACCGGCCCAATCCCGACCCGATTATTTCTAAAGAAGGCAACATCAATACCTGTTACCAGCCACTGCTTGCCGGCGGTGGCTATACGACGGCGTGGCAGGATATGACCAGTAATAACAAGCGCACTATCTATTTTACCATTACAAAAGGCTATCAAACAGATAACAGCCGCGCCAAAGCCGTCACTGAAATAAACCAGGCCTCCCATCAAAATTTACAGGATTTGGTAAAAGCGCATCGCAAGTGGTGGCATCAGATCTACCAGCAAAGCTTTATTTCCATACCTGATAGGCGACTCGAAAGCTTCTGGTGGATACAACAATATAAGATGATCGCCGCGACACGCCCCGATGCCTTGCCGATCGATCTGATGGGCCCCTGGTACCGGCATACGCCCTGGCCAAAATATTGGTGGAACCTGAACGCACAACTTACTTATTATCCTTTTCTAAGTTCGAACAGGATCGCGAGGATGATGCCCTTGTTCCGTGCGATCAATAAAAATCTCCCAAACCTGATCAACAATGTTCCGGAACAATACCGGTATAACGCCGCCGCTTTAGGCCGGTCCAGCTCACTGGACATGAAAAGAAGCGTGGAAGTTACCAAAGAGGATGATGGGAAAGGAAGTCCTTCCTCACTGGAAATGGCGGATCTCCCCTGGCTGTTGAACCTGTATTGGGAAGCCTATCGCTATACGATGAATGATAGTCTGGAACAGACACTGTTCCCTGTACTAAAGCGAAGCATCAATTATTATTTAGACGTACTGAAGAAGGGTCCGGATGGTAAATTGCATCTGCCTTATTCTTATTCTCCTGAGTATCCCGGCGGCATTACCCGCGATTGTAATTACGATCTATCTTGCCTGCGATGGGGATGCGAGACCCTTTTAAAGATCAACAGCAACCTGGAACTGCACGACAGCCTGGCTACCCGCTGGCAATCGGTATTACAGAACCTGACCCCTTATCCAACGGATTCCAATGGTCTGATGATCGGACGCGATGTTCCCTTTAAAGTATCCCACCGGCATTATTCGCACCTGCTGATGATCTATCCTTTGCACCTGATGAGCTGGCGGAGTCCCAAAGACAGGCCACTCATTGAACGTTCACTGCAACACTGGCAAAGTATGCCCAAAGCCTGGCGCGGGTATTCCTACAGCGGTTCTGCCGCCATTTATGCCACCATGGGTGATGGCGATGAAGCGCTCAGACGGCTGGACACACTCATGAATAAGTTTATTAAACCCAATACCATGTACATCGAGGCAGGTCCGGTGATCGAGACACCACTTTCTGCCGTCACTACCATGAACGAAATGCTGCTACAAAGCTGGGGAGGGATACTGGATATATTTCCGGCTGTCCCGACCTCATGGAAGGCGGTATCTTTTTATCACCTGCGTGGAGAAGGTGCTTTCCTGGTAAGCGCTGTTCGTAAAAATGGTGAAACGCAGTTCATTCGTATTAAAAGCCTGGCGGGATCGCCCTGCACGGTAAAAGCGGATCTCGGAAAAAACTTCAAAGTAAAAAGCAGCCGGGAAATAGCCGTCAAAAAGAAAGCCGGTGGGCTTCTGGAAATAGCGCTGAAGAAAGGGGATGAAATAACTTTATACAGAGGAAGCTATCAGGGTGACTTTTCCATCACACCGGTAAATGTGACAAAAGGTGAAAATAACAGTTGGGGATTACATCAATAAGTACATTAAAAAAGATGAAATGAAACGATCAGCAATCAAAAAAGGCCACAAAAAAGGATGGATAACCGTGTTCGTACTTTTATTATCAGGCCTGATCATACAGGCCCAGGCCCAGACACGGGTCGTACTGGACAATTATTTTAACCATGAAATAAACGCTAAAACCGGGAAGGTATTTCATTATACCTGGTCAGATAAGGCCAGTAGCGGGTTTTCTGAATGGGGCTATATTTTCAAAGATAAAGGAGCTGATATCGCTGCATTGCAACAAGCGCCCCGGAAAGCTGATCTCGCGGGGGCGGATATTTACATCATCGTCGATCCGGATACAAAAGCAGAGACCTCTTCTCCCCATTATATCGGGAAAAAGGACATACGGGCCATTGTAAAGTGGGTTAAAGGGGGAGGTGTACTGGTGCTCATGGCCAATGATTCAGGCAATTGTGAATTTCAACATCTGAATAACCTGGCAAAAAAAGCGGGTATGCACTTTAACGAGGCAAGCCTGAACCATGTCACCGGAAAACACTGGGAGATGGGGGCTATCACAGATTTACCCAAAAGCCCGGTTTTCGCCGGCGTACATAAAATATACCTTAAAGAGGTATCTTCCCTTACACTCAGGCAACCTGCCAGGGCCGTCTTAACAAAGGACGGGAATGTCTTTATGGCGGAAAGCCATGTGGGGAAAGGCTATGTGTTTGCCTTCACCGATCACTGGATCTATAACGAATATATCGGGCACAGAAATCTGCCTGAAAGCTTTGAG
>DASULB010000153.1:0-3014 GCA_036278455.1 Chitinophagaceae bacterium
AAACCTGCTAAACACCTATACCACGGACGCCACCCGTAGCCTGACAAGAGCTTATGCGCACCCTGACAGCATTGTTCTTTCTCCCAGGTCCGTCGTAACGCTTACGGGAATTTATCAATAATGCATCATGGATTCGGGTGCCGGGCCATTGTTTCGAAGGGAGCTGTTTTGTTACTCCGCAAGCTGATAAAGCATTTTGTCCCTGTGTGCAGGCCGCGGGACATTTTTGGAGAATGTTTCTATAAAAGTCCGACATGCCTTATCTTACTTTCCCTTATCTAAACCAGCGGATAGTGAATATTCACCATAAAAGAAAACAAATCGAAGAAGGCTGCTAAAAATTACCGATGGCTCTTTTCAATAAAAACAATACCATGAAAGCAAAGGGAATACTGATCATGATCTCGCTGGCCTTAGGTTCCTTTAATGCCAGCGCCCAGAAAACGATCACCGTTAACGGAAACGATACCGGCCGCACTTTTGAAGGCATCGGCATGTTGAGCGCGGGCGCCTCCTCCCGCTTACTGGTCGATTACCCGGAACCATACCGCAGTGACATCCTTGATTTTTTGTTTAAACCTGGTTTTGGCGCCAACCTTTATCAGCTCAAGGTGGAGAACGGCGGCGATATCAATTCCACCGACGGCGCGGAGCTGAGCTATGCGCATACGCGGTCTGAATTCCTGCATCCGAAGGCGGCTTATTTTAACAGAGGATATGAATGGTGGCTGATCAAAGAAGCGAAAAAGAGAAACCCTCATATTAGAATTGAGATCCTGCAATGGGGGGCGCCCGGATGGATAGGGAATGGAAAATTTTATTCCCGCGATAACGCGAAGTTTATCGCGGAATATATTAAAGGATTGAAAAAATACCATGGCATCGATGTTGATTATACCGGTATCCGCAACGAAGTGATGTTTGATACAGGCTGGATCAAGCTTTTGAGAAGGACACTGGATAGCAGTGGGCTGTCACAGGTAAAGATCGACGTGGGTGATCAATGGAAGCCGGGTGATCAATGGAAGATCGCCGGTGAAATCACCAGGGATCCCGAATTAAACAAAGATATATATGCACTCAATGCGCATGTTCCGGAGCTGACCCACTTTTATACGCCCGCAGCAGCACAAAAAATCAACAAGCCCCTTTGGAGCGGTGAATCCCATGTGAGGGGAGGTGACTGGTACGCAGCGGCAAAGGCGGCGGGCATCAACAACCGGTCTTATCCCGTGGCTAAAATCACCAAGGTGATCTACTGGAGCCTGATCACCTCCTACCCCGACTATCTTACAGCGCCGGGCTCCGGCATCATGAAAGCCAATACTCCCTGGTCGGGGAACTATAGCGTTCAACCGCCGCTTTGGATGGCCGCGCATATCAACCAGTTCGCCAAACCAGGCTGGAAATACATGGATGGCGGCTGTAAGTGTTTCCCCGATCAGGGCTGGTCTGTCATTTCTTTAAAAGATACGGCTACCGGGGATTACAGCATTATTATCGAGACGATGGATGCAAAGGAAGATCATACCGTCCGTTTTAAGCTCTCCGGTGGTCTTTCCACAAAACCCCTTGCGGTGTGGGAATCGGCATTCAAACAATTCCTGTTTAAGCGGCAGGCCGATATCATCCCCCTTCAGAATGAATTTACCCTGACCGTAAAGCCGAATACCATCTATTCGCTGACAACCACCAGAGGGCATCACAAAGGCAAAGCGGCTCACCCCATACCGCCCCCCGCACCCTTTCCGAAAGTGTATGAAGATAATTTTGACCGCGACAGCCTTCAAAGAGAGCCCCCATTCTTTTTGAATTATCACGGCGCCTTTGAAGTGGTCACCGGCAAACGCGCCGGCAACCGTTATTTAAGGCAATGCTCCCTGCAGCAGGGGATTAACTGGTTCCATCAACCATATCCCCGTATTCTTCTGGGTGACAGTGCGTGGAAGGATACCAAAATGTCGGTCGATTTTCGTCTGCCCGATACAGGCATGGTACGCGTTGAATCGAGGCTACATCATTTTGCCTGGAACAGTAAAGTACCGGGATATTGTTTTCAAATTAGAGGTGACGGTGAATGGGAGTTGAAATTGGCCGGTAAAGGTACTATCTTGCAGCGTGGAAAATTTCAGAACCTCGCCCGGAAATGGCATCGCCTGCAATTTAATTGTGTCGGTGACCGGCTCACCGTTTTGATAGACGAAAAGAAGATTGCCGATGCAAGAGACAGCACTTATAAATCCGGTGTGGCAGCGCTTGGCAGCGGTTGGAATGTGGCCTGTTTTGATAACTTTAAAATAGACGCGCGTTAATTGATAAAAATGGACCGGGTATTACAGGCGTCCGCTAAAACACGCTTCAATATGCACCTATCTGGATTGTTTCGCCGGTTTTTCATCGCACTGGTTGTTTTGTTTTCAGGATACCTGAGTGTATCCGCCCAGGTAAAGGTATTGCCTGTTATCCCAGGGAAGACAAATCCGGCCATCCAACAGGTACATAGCCCGCACCTGGCCGTTTACGATCCCCGGGTACATTCAAAGGGCAAGTTGATCCTGATGTTTGTCGGCACCGGCGGCAGCGCAGCCAGCCTGCGCGGAATGGACAGTATCTTCGCTACCATGGGCTATCACGCGATCAGTCTGGATTATGAGAATAATGTGATTACGACTGCTTGTTCGCATAGTAAGGATAGTGCCTGCTTCAACCATTTTAGAAAAGAGATCGTCACCGGAACGCCAGTAAGCAGTATAGTAAAGGTGGATAGCGCCAACAGTATCTTAAACCGTTTTCGGGAATTGCTGCGGTATCTCGTAAAAAATGATCCTGATGGCCGATGGGGGAGATTCGTGAAGCATGGCAAACCAAGATGGAACAGGATCATAACCGCTGGTCATTCACAGGGTGCCGGACATTCGGCCTATCTTGGGAAGATGTTTAAGGTGTCCCGCGTGCTGGTTTTTTCCGGCCCCCAGGATTACCTGGATGTTTTTCATGAACCAGCGGGATGGCAG
>DASULB010000154.1:0-6055 GCA_036278455.1 Chitinophagaceae bacterium
TCTCTATTACATACATGCGGCCGTATTCATCTATCATCATATCAACCGGGTCGACGATCATCGGCTCACTGGCAACCAGTTCTATCTTAAATCCCGGTTCGAGCTGGAAAGTAGAAAGAGCATCCTCTGCGGACTGACTGAACGGAGATGCCGATTTGTTGTGGCATCCGCTTACGGTAAGCCCTATAACAGATAATAGCACCAAGAAACAATAGGATGGAAGAAAGTGTCCTTTTTTTACGTTCATGCTTGCATTCATGTAAGGTTGATTTCTTATTAGTTTTTGAAGTTGTTGAAGTTGTTGAATCCGGGTAATAGAATTTGCGGTCTTTGTATCGGCAAGGCGGGGGCGGATATATCGCTGCTTGTCTTTATTGGGTTGTGACCTCCAACTGGGTGCTGTAATTGTAATAAGCTCCTGCATTATTGGTTAAAGCAAGCGCTCTCATGTAATAGGTGGTTCCGGCTTTCAGGCCCGTTACCGTGTATGTTTCATCGCCGTTTGTCAGATGCGCAGAAGAAACATCGTTAAGTATAATATCTCCTTCTGGGAATACTGTGGCATTTGGATACTGAAAGGTACTCCACACTACTCCCAGCTTGACTATTTCCTGTTTTGTATTGACTTTATTGTAGGTTACCGTGACTTTTGCCGTAGTGTCAGTGGTGCTGATAAGCTTTAATTTTAGCCTTACATTGGGTGTTACTTTAATTTCGATCTGTTCATCTCCCGTTATTTTTTCTTTGATGGTATCCTCAGCCATATCAAATGCTCCTTCCGCCACGATCCTGTAGCTTGCAGGGAAGACCCTGCTGTTTTCAAAAGTGCCGTCAGGTTCGGTATTATAGAGCAAGGGCTGTGCGGAGCTACCTTCATAGAGCTTAATGATGGTGCCTGCATTAGATCCGCTGGAGGGAACTAATTCATTTGTTTGAGCATCGGATATCTTACCTGACAGCGTCAGATGCGGTTCTGCATAGTTGTCAATTTTGCAACTGACAACCGAAGACAATATTAAGATGATGAATAATGTAGCTTTCATTTTAATTGTATTTGAGTTACCAACCGGGGTTATTGACAATATTGGGGTCAGAGTTAACATAAGTTGAGAGATCGCTGTAGTAGTCTCGCTCTTCGAATATCCTGGGAAATCCGTCGTCTATCGGGTAACCGCTGACTACTTTATAAGTGTATGTATATTTCCCGTTTGCATATTTCAGGTAAGGCCATAGCCCGTGGACATACGTATTTCTAAAGAGATCGGTTCCAATTCTCCACCTTCTGATATCCCAAAAGCGTTTGTCTTCAAAGGCTAATTCGACCTTTCTCTCATGACGTATTTTATCTAAGGTCAATTCTGGCGCAGTAAGCAACTTTATTCCCGCCCGACCCCTTATCTGGTTAATGGCATCCAGTGCCTGTGGCTTATCTTTACCCAATTCAAAGGCCGCTTCTGCATAATTCAATAAGATCTCCGCGTACCGGATATCTATATAGTTCTGGTCAGAGTATCCCGGCTCTACCACACGGTTGGCCATGTTCATGTATTTTTTGATGTAAAAGCCAGTTTTGCCAAAATTACCTGCAGAAAAAGGACCGTCAAGGCCTACCTGGCGCCGGGAAGGGTCATCAGGAAAAGATTCAAGGCTTTCATATAGTTTGCCGCCGGAATATATCCCCCGGTATATCTGCACATTCCTTCCCCATCCTGTTGGGCTTCCGCCATGAAGAACAGTCGCATCAAAGCGGGGATCCTTACCGTCAAAAATGGCAGTAGGGGAATCATACTCTTTGTTTACATCTAAATTCCCCGGGGACCCGTCAATATCTTCATAGGATTCCACCATTTCCAGTGTCGGGGCAATAGAGCTACCGTTATTGGTGGTGAATCCTTCGGGTATATTCCAGTTATCGTAGCTGTGGGCCTTATCAGGATAGCTGTATGCCTTCTGGAAGATAATCTCACTATTATTTTTATCCAGGAATATATTCTGATAATTTGCTACCGGGTCACCGCTTTTGGTGGCAGGATCGTACAGTTTGGTATATAAGGCGAAGTGCTTGCTATCAATGACCTTTTGAGACGCGGTTAGCGATTCGGTGAAATAGCCGGCTGCTTTTTCAGGTGGTATACCGATCAGCCCGCCCAATTGTACCTTCCCGTATTTAGCAATGGATCCGGCATATAACATAGCCCTGGATTTTAATGCGAGGGCGACATATTTCGTGGCCCGGTTTGCACCATTCGCGTCCCAGGTCTCGGGTAAGTCAGTGATGGCGCTGTCGAGGTCGTTTGAAATAAAATCCCATACCTCTTCTTCTTTATTCCTGGGAACCTGTAATTGCTGAAGATTATTATCAAAATTCTGTACGTCTTTAACAATAGGCATTCCGCCGTACTTTCGCACAAGATCAAAATAATAATATGCCCTGATAAAATGGACCTCGGCCGACAAAGACTTGATCTTGTCTTCCGGCAGGCTGCTTGTCTTAATTCTATCTAAGAAATAGTTAGCCTTTCTTATCCAGTTATACATGGTTGTATTCAGTGAAAGCCAGGAATTACCATAGCCACTCACATACGTCCCATCCATGAATGTGGACTCATCCGTAAAATTCGCCTCGGAAACACGATTGACAAACCCTATAGGGATGGCATCATATAAGCTGGCTAGGTATATATTCACCAATTCCTCGGAATCCCACACATCTTTATCTGAAATAATATTTAACGGCTTTCTATCCAATACATTTTTAATACAGCCGGATAAAACCGCTAAAAGACAGATGGCTAAAATTTTATTCTTCATAAGAACCCGTATTAGAATTGAATATTAAAAGCGATATTATATGTTTTTTGCTGGGGATAGTAGGATAGCCTGCCCGTCGGGGCTTCCGGATCAATATATTTCAATCCTGAAAGGATCAATAAATTCTGGCCACTTAATGATACGTTTATCCCTTCAATGCCGTATTTTTTCAGGAATTGATTATCTATATTATAACTGAGGTTGGCAGATTTCAATCTCAGGTAGGAGATATTTTTCAACCAGAATGAGGAGAATTGCATGTTGTTAGGAGCTCCGCCATTTATTGTACTCGGATATTTTCCGGGAATCCATTTAGAGTTTGGATCTGTCATGTCTTCCCTGTGCCACCTGTCCATAAAATAGGCATACGCATTCATCCCGTTAAAAAACGGTGCTATTAAGAAAGACTGTTCCTGCATCACGAAGTTGGCTGCACCCTGCCAGTTGATGGCCAGGGAGAATTTCTTCCAGCTGATACCCATTTGCATGCCATAATTAATCTCGGGTGTCTCGCCCCGTCCGAGCGGCTGGTCATCACTTGCATCAATCACGCCATCTTTATTGAAATCCTGGTATTTTATATCCCCGGGCCGCAGGGTGGAATTTGCCTGGCCATCCTGTACCGGCGATGATTTGATGTCATCTTCAGACTGGAATTGCCCGATAGCTTTCAACCCCCAAAACCTATTCTTGTAGCGGCCTTCCGTGTTATTGACCCAGTTGTCATATTGTGATGTAAACGGTCTTTCTTCGACATGGTCCCATTTTGATTTAGTGTAAGAAACGTTTGCCCCGATGTGATAATTGATATTGCCGATGTGATAATCATGTGTAAGCACCACTTCGAATCCCCTGGTATTGTCGGAATTAAGGTTTTCATCCGGCAATGTCGCACCAAAAGTGATGGGCAATTGCAGGCTTCGTTTTGCCAATAAGCCGCTCCGGTTACGATTGAACACATCTATGGTAGCTCCCAGCATCCCATTCCACAGGTCGAGATCAGCGCCAATATCCAGAGTTTTGCTTATTTCCCAGGTGATATTGGGGTTTGCTATGCCGTTGGCCACCATGCCGCTTGTAACAACGTTATTACCGAGAATATAGCTACCCGAAGGATAAATATAGCCGGTCAGAAACTGAAACTTACCCGTGGCATCATCTCCCAATTTCCCCCAGGATGCGCGAAGCTTCAGGTTGTCTATGGCCTTGAAGTTATTTTTAATAAAATTTTCCTCAGAAAGCCTCCATCCGGCAGAAACGCCCGAGAAGTATCCCCACCGCTTGGCAGGCGGGAATCTGGCCGAACCGTCATCACGGAAGCTGTATTCGAGTAAATATTTTCCCATGTAGTCATAATTGACGCGGCCGACTACACTCTCCCGTCCGTCATCGGAAGCATCGCCGCCATTGCTCTTGTTCAGATCAGGCCCGGCGAATATCTGGTCTATGGGCACTACGTAACCTACTCTGGTTGCTGAAAAGCTGGTAGATTCGCTTTCGCTTTCATCAAATAGCAGCAGGGCGCTTACATTATGTTTTCCTGAAAAGGTTCGTTGATAATTTAACGAAGGTTGAATATGTGTTACCCCAACGCGTGCGGTAGCCAGCGTCAGGCTATTGGCTCCTCTTGATCCTACGTTGATGGATGTCTTGGTTGCTTCGTCCCATTGGTAGGTCTGGTATTTTTTGAGCCAGCTCTTGGTTTTACCGTAATACATGTCTCTGGACGCCATGATCTTGGCGCTCAGTCCCTCTACAAAAGGTATTTTATAATTAATGGTCAGATTGGCCATATAACGCCTGCGGTTATCCTTAACATAACCTGACAGATCTTTGTCCAGGTACGCCGTAAGGCCATAATTCGTGGACGCTATCTTTCCGTCAGGTGTCTTTGGCTTGTCAATAGGCCATGAATATTGCAGCCAGGATGCCATCAGATAGGAACTCTGCGTTAAATCGTTCCTGACTTCGTCCCTGGCGCCGATCTGAACCGAAATATCCAGGTTATCATTGATCTGGGCATCCACATTGGACCTGAAGTTATACCTTGCATAATCCTGGTCTCCTTTCCACATGGCTCCCTGTGTAAGTCCGCCTAACAGGAAGAAATACTTGATTTTTTCACTGCCTCCGCGAACCGTTAAATCCTGTTGAATTTGTGGGGTATAATCATGCACGAAATAGTTATAATAATCGAAATTAGGATAATTGGGATCCGTACCGGCTCGATATTTTTCAATTTCTTCGGGACTATATATTAAGCCGCCCCCCGAATTGACGGAAGCCTCATTTTTTAACGTGGCAAATTGAGCAGAGTTCACGAAACGTGGATACCTTGTAACATGCTGCAGACCATAATTTAAAGTATAATTAAATTCAGGCTTCCCGATTGTTCCTTTCTTCGTAGTAACAAGAATTACCCCATTCCCTCCACTTACACCATAAACAGCAGCAGAGGCAGCATCCTTCAGTACAGTAATACTTTCGATCTCGTTAGGATCAAGACGCGAGAAATCCCGGCCGACAACCCCGTCTACCACTACAAGGGCATTGCCAAAGCCGCGGATTGAGAGGCTTGCATCATCGTCTCCCGGTTGCCCGCTTCGCTGAACAGCGATCAGGCCTGGAAGTTTCCCTGCCAATGCGGTCGTAACATTCGCCACAGGAACCGTATTTAATTCTTTACTGGATAAGGTAGAAATAGCGCCGGTAACATCTGCCTTTTTCTGGGTACCGTATCCCACTACTACTATCTGGTTTAAAGACCTGGAGGATGTCTGTAAGCTTATGTTAACCGTTGTTTGATCGTTCACCCCGACAGCCTGGGTTGTATACCCCAGGAATGAGAATATCAATGTATCTCCAGAAGCAGCCATAATAGAATAGGCACCGTTTTTTTGGGTGACGGTTCCATTGTCTGAATTCTTAACCCTGACCGTTACGCCCGGGAGTGGAGCCTGTGTCGCTTCATCAGCTACCGTTCCTTTGATTTCCCTTTTTGCCTGGGCAAACAGTGCAGCAGGAGTAAAAAGGATTGCAAGGATCAGAAGCTGTCCCCATCGTAACGGGCTGCATTCTCTTCTTTTTTGCATGGATAGTCTTCCTTTCATGCCTTATGAGTTTAAATGGTTCATTTTAAAATTGTTTACGTACACGGGGTTTAACCGTCAATTATGCTATAAACTGGTGCTTCAACACCCATTCCCTGTTTACGTACACGGAATTCGGTCGCGCATCATTTTAA
>DASULB010000155.1:0-4450 GCA_036278455.1 Chitinophagaceae bacterium
ATACTCAGGCGCAATTTTTCCGTATCGACGCCTCCCATACAAAACATCAAGGTAGGAGGTTGTACGCCTCCGTTTTCATCGCCTTGGCCGCAGGGGACCCCTGCCCGATAGGATACATCAGCATCGCCGGTACAGTCTATAATCGTTTTAGCCAGTATCACCTGTCGTCCGGCTTTTGTTTCTATAATAATGCCTTTTAGTTCCTGCCCCTCCATTACTACATCTACAAAATAAGTATAAAGCATCACCTCGACCTCACTCTCTACCATCATCGCAAGCGCTTCGGTTTTAACTGCCTCGGGTTCAACCAGGGTAATGCCCATGTGCAACGGACAAGGACGGTGCTCGCTCGCTGCGTTTTTTGAACGCAACCGTTTTATCCACTGATCGGGAAGTCCTTTAATGATCTGGTTCTTTTTCTGGCCAAGAAAGCCTAATACAGGCAAACCAATAGTCATGTTACCGCCTAAAAAACTGCGGCTGTCGATCAGCAATACTTTTTGTCCGTCTTCGGCTGCAGCCTGTGCAGCCATGATACCCGAAGGACCGCCACCCACGACAAGCACATCCACTCTTTTCCGGATAGCTAAATTTCGTTGTTTCTCTACGATCGTATTTTCCATCATTTATCAATTATTATAAGGTTTTAGATGCATGTTGAACCAGCTTCTGATGCGCTTTTACCCTCTCAGGGCGTACCATCGTCCACAAAATCAACACCGCTATGGGGTGTAAAAACGCCATCACAAAGAAAATTTTATCAGCACCGACTGTCCCGATCACCTGCCCGAGAAAATAATTAAAGATCACCGCTCCTACCGCACCAAATCCGGCTGCAATACCTAAAACACTGGCAACATTATTTACAGGAAAAGCCTCTGCAACGACTACGCTTATGGAAAACAGCCAACTGATGCACATGGCAGCTACAAGACAAAATACCAATATCGTCGAGGTGGCATTAGGAAGGTAAGGGGTCAACATACAAAGTGGCGCGGCAATCACAGTACATGACAGCATAATTTTTCGCGCGTTTAATGGCTTACGCCCTTTTCTGACCATCCGATCCGACCATGCTGAAGTACTAACACCACCAATATCGGCAGCCAAAAAGGGAATCCACCCGACCATCCCTATCTGGGCTAAAGAAAGGCCTGAATGCTCCTGTAGATAACCGGGGAGCCAAAATAAACAAAAATACCACACCGGATCGCTGATAAAGCGAATAAGCAAAATGCCCCATAAACTTCTTTTTTTCCAAAGTTGTCCCCAACTAAAAGATTGTTCCCTCGACATTCCGGAAGATTCTGCCGACTCTTTGGCAATTCTTTCAGGTGGCTCCTTATAAATAATTAACCAAAGTACTCCTATAAGAATCCCTATGATGCCTGTCCCGACAAAGGCATAGTGCCATCCATAATTAATGGCAACCCATGCTACCAAAGGCGGAGCAATAATAGCACCAATAGAGCTACCTGCCACACTCAAACTATTGGCAGTAGCGCGTAATTTACCTGAAAACCAAACCGTAACAGCCTTTAACTGAGAAGGAAAATTTGTAGGCTCCGCCAGTCCGAGCAGTCCCCGAAAAAATCCAAACTGGCCTATCGTTCCCGACAATCCTCCGCCTATAGAGGCGATACCCCAGACAAGAACGCCGAAAAACATCACCAGTCTTGCACCAAATTTATCGACTAACCATCCTGCAACAGGATACATCAAAGCATAACAAACAGTAAAAATATTAACGATGATGGCATAACCCTTATTCCCCATGTGAAACTCTTCCTCCAACAGAGGTTTCAGAATGGAGAGAAGTTGCCTGTCAACATAATTGAATACGATAGCCAGAAAAATAGTAAAAACAATCACCCATCTTCTCCGCTCTGGTATCAGAAATTTTGCCATTTATCTTTTAATAGTTGGTCAGAATATCAACAATCGGATGGATTGCGATCTTCCGTATTACAGAAGAAGACATCTCCGGATTTGTCGTCAGGTAAACCCCGGTATTTCATCCCGGGATTCTCACACAGCGATGCAAAATGGTCTTCCATCAGACGGTGCTTAACGCCGAAGGCCCAATAGCAAACATTCCTGGTTTTGGGCGCATATCATGTGCAGCCTTAGGACCGGTTTATAAATTATGACGAATAACAAGAAGCCAAATGAAACGGACCCGTTGTCTTTAAATGATTCTTTACACCATAACCTTAAAAAAAAGTAAACTATTTTAAATCAAAAATAAATTATTTGTTAAGGAAATAAAATTATTCTTAAGTTTCTTTTTAAAAATTTATGCGATTAGACAGGGGGTAGATCATAAATTACTGTAAATAACGCCGTTATACTATAACGCTTTTCTTTACCACCCGGGTAAATAAAAAACAAGTGAGAAAAGTATTTTCCAAATCGATTGAAATCATACCACCACACGAGCTTCCCAAACTATTCTGAATCGCTGAAGATGGAAAGGCTTATCCATGACTTCCGGAATTTGCTCCTGCGGATGAAATGGGGCGCATATACTAAAGAGACTGTTATTTTGCCTAACTTTGAATAAACCATTTTAGTAAACCATATAAGGCCTCTATGCAACGTTCCGGTTCCGCTGATCTTCCATTGCACAACGGACATGTGCCGCCCTGGCTGGCGGAGCGCATGGCGCACCTGGGCGGTGCCATTGTTTCTTCCATTGTGCAATATTACGGGCAATCTGCCTTCCTCTCCCGCATCAGCGATCCCTTTTGGTTCCAGGCTTTGGGGTGTGTAATGGGTATGGACTGGCATTCTTCCGGCATCACCACCTCTGTGCTGGGGGCACTGAAAAGATCGGTCAATCCCCGGTCTGGTGAATTGGGCATCTATTTCTGCGGAGGAAGGGGCAAACATTCACGTAAAACGCCGGAAGAACTTCTGCGCATCGCAGAGAAAACCGGAATCGACGGCGACCGGCTTGTCCGCTGCAGTAGGCTTTCCGCCAAGGCGGACAACACCGCCCTTCAGGACGGATTCCAGCTTTATTTACACAGTTTTGTCGTCACCGACAAGGGGGAATGGGCGGTGATCCAGCAAGGGATGAACGGGAACACCGGGTGGGCCAGGCGTTATCATTGGCATTCCTTACAAGTGCGATCCTTCGTGGAAGAGCCGCACACCGCGGTGTATGGCCGCAACCAGGGGGATATCCTCAATCTCCTGCATCATGAAGCGGGACCATCCCGGGAAGGGATCCTGTCTGTGGTGAAACAGGGAGACCTTGCGTCCCAACTCAGCGACATTCCCCACATAATCCTGCCCCGTCATCATGAGGTGCGGGCCGAAGACGTCAATCTCAAACGCCTGGGCGCAGTACTGGCGTTGGCGGAAAATTCCGCACTGCCCGATTTTGAATCGCTGCTTTTGTTAAAGGGACTGGGACCGCGCACGCTGCAATCCCTGACACTGGTAAGCGAAGTAATTCATGGTACTCCTTCCCGGTTTCAGGATCCCGCGCGGTTCTCCTTTGCCCACGGCGGCAAAGACGGCCATCCCTTCCCCGTACCACTGACCACTTATGATGAAACGATCAGTGTCCTGAAAACAGCCGTGGAAAAAGCAAAGCTGGGAGTGACCGATAAGCAACGGGCCATTCAGCAGCTACACAGGCTGGCCGCACGGATCGAAAAGGACTTTATCCCCAACGGGCGTTTTGATGAACTAGTGGAAAAAGAGAAAGCCGAATCTTACAAATATGGCGGACGGACCGTAGCCGGCAAAGCAAAACCACCTGAAAATACTTATGGGAAACAGCTGAGCTTGTTTTGAACGCTGCAGCAACGGAAAAGTACTTAGCAACCGGAGCCTTTAAACAAGAGCCTGAAAATAAGGCGGCCCTTTTTACCTGCATCCGGGGATGGCTTAGCCACCCAGGATAAACTTCACATCCACCGCGGCACTTATTTTAATCTTCTGGAAAGAAATATCCGGAGCCGGTTCCTGATGAACTTTTTTGCTGCCATATCCTACGACCAACCCCGACACGCGTCCCTGTAAGAGATTGCGCTGATTGAGCGGATGCATGGAAACGATCTGAATCGCTTTTCCGACTCTCTGTGCCAACGGCCTGGTCAATGCGGCCGCCCTGTGATGCGCCTGCTCCACCGCTTCAGAAAGCAGGATCGTTCGGATGGCTTCTTCGTCGGAAAGCGCAACATGATCGATGGATGTATTGGAAATACCAAGCTCTTCGAGCTTTATAAATACCTTTGCGGCCATTTCTGCACTTTTTACCTTTAAAACGTACTTCTTTGACTTTAATACATCTTTTGACTTCAGCAGATAGGTCTTGAAATTACTGGTAAGATCATTCACCACAAGATTCTTTTCCACATCGATACCAAGGCTTTTTAGCGCACCAGTCATTTGGTTTTCCAGGGCATCTACTGACACTTTATTTTTGGTGTCTTTT
>DASULB010000156.1:0-8148 GCA_036278455.1 Chitinophagaceae bacterium
TACAAAGGAAGCTAAAACTTATGGACAAGGGATATACATTAGCAAAGACCGATTTGAGATGTTTGGTGGTGTAAAAATATTCTTTTATGACAGAGAAACAATAAAAGAAGAGTTCGGTAATTCAGGACTATTTGAAATAACAGAAGTGACAGAGAACTATCCCTTTTATCTGATAAAGTGCCAAAAGACCAAAATAGAAAACTGACAAAGAAAAGCCGCTAATAACTAAGGATTTATTGCGTCCGAAGGACGAACAATGAAACCTTCGTTGAACGAAACCGGATACAATCCTCGCAACTATGGAGATCTCTTACCCCGAAGCTATTACTTTGTTGGCCTGCTGGGCGCACGCGGGAGAATAACGGAGGCACAGGATCCCAGATTCCGGGATAAAGTGGTAAAAGTCATTATGAGCAGGATCGGTGCCCTATACGAAATCGAAAGAAAAATCAGGGGACAGTCGCCCTAAACCCCAAAAAGCTACCAAGGCAAGGTGCCAAGATACGCGGATCATTGAAGAAGTATATGGAAAGCAGGCAAGAAGCATATGCTCACAAGGAAGCCGTACATGTTGCAATTCAGTATTGCCTGAACCACTGGAGCCCCTTTTGCCGTAACAGCAAATAGACGAGATAATAAAAATCTTCCATCTTCCATCTTCCATTCAGCACGTCCGTTGAATGTTGAACGGCTCTCCCATTCTTCTCTTTTACTCCTGTTGGAACGCTCATATCTTACACCCCATAATGTTACTTTGTTACACCGATGTTACTGTTATTTTTAAGCACAAGGTTACTAAAAATAACTTTCTGTTCCTATCTTTGCCCTATTAAATAATTAAAAAAATTTTTCAACAATGGATTTTACAAACAGAAACGTAGTCATTACAGGCGGCAGCACAGGCATAGGACTTGCAACCGCAAAAGCATTTATCAACGCTGGAGCAAGCGTGTTGATAACAGGAACAAACGCTGACAGTTTGCAAAAAGCAATGGCAGCAATCGACAGCCCGAATTTGAAAACGTTGGTGTCTGACACCTCGGATTTGAAAGACATTGCAGAATTGGAACAAGCAGTTGCCGCAAACGGAAAATTGGACGTGCTTTATCTGAATGCAGGTTTCGGAAAATTTGCACCGATTGAATTTACAAGCGAAGGAGATTTTGACGCGCAATTCAACGTAAACGTAAAAGGGTTGTTCTTTACGTTGCAAAAGTTGATTCCGCATTTAGCAGAAGGAGCGTCTGTTATAACAACGTCTTCAAATGCAGCGTCATTCACAATGGCAAATGGCAGTGTTTATTCCGCAACGAAAGCAGCTGTAAGTACCATTACTCGTATTGCTGCCAATGAATTGGCGAACAGAAAAATTCGCGTAAACATTGTTAGTCCGGGAGCAATTGAAACAAACTGGATGGAGAAAAGTGGTTTCAGTCCTGAACAAAAAGAAGCATTCAAACACCAGATTTCTGCGGGAACTGCTTTGAAACGGATTGGCAATTCTGACGAAATCGCTAAAACAGTTTTGTTCTTAGCTTCTGACGCAGCCAGTTTTATTACAGGAACAGAGATATTAGTAGACGGGGGCATGTTGAATCTTGCAACTTCATTACAATAATGTTAAATAATAAAATTTTAAAAAATGAGTAACTTAAAAAACACAGTAGCGCGCTACGCAATTATCGGCTTCGGCAATATCGGCCAGGCTCTCGCCAAGGCGTTTGCCCGCAACGGCATCGAAGTATCCGTTGCAACCACACGCGACCCCGAAAGCTTTGCATCCGATGCGGCCGCAATCGGCCCCGTGATCATTCCCAAAACATTGGCGGAAGCCGTCAAGGCGGACGTCATCTTTTTGGCTGTCCGCTTCGAGTCGCACCCGGATGTCGCGAGGGTGTTGCCTTCCTGGAAGGGAAAGACCATCGTCGATGTGACCAATGCCTACGGCGTGCCCCCTGAGGAACTGGGAGGACAGCCTTCTTCCAAATTTGTCGCGCAGGCGTTCGCAGGTGGACGGCTGGTCAGGGGCTTCAACCATTTGGGCGCCGCGGTCCTGGCCCAAGATCCGGCCGTACATGGTGGCAGGAGAGTTGTGTTCCTGGCAAGCGACGATGACGGCGCTGCAGCGGAGATTGGTGCGCTTTCGGAAAATCTCGGTTTTTCACCAATCAAACTTGGCGGTCTTTCGGAAGGTGGACTGCTTGTGCAGGCGCGCGGAAATAACTGGGGACAACTGATCTTTAAGGACCTGGTCCGGTTCGACTGATGAATCGCCATCGCAAATTTCAATGCGATCCTGCCTCGTGGACCAAGGGAACACAGTTTGATTGAAGCGAGGGGCGCGCCGCCAGTAAGCCGCACTCCGATTATCCGGCGTGCACCCGCTTACGGGTTTGCTTGACGCCTTCCAATTGAATACTTCATCATGTTACTTTGTTAAACCGATGTTACTGTTATTTTCCGTCTTAAGATTACTAAACATAACTCTAATGGTCTGGCACTGTCGCACAAATCTTAAAAAATAATGAATAAATTAAAAAACAAAATAGCAGTCGTTACCGGTGCATCAAAAGGAATTGGTGCAGGAATTGCAAAGGTATTTGCCAAAGAAGGTGCGAAGGTTATTGTAAATTATGCTTCAAGCAAAGAAGCAGCGGATAAAGTAGTAAAAGCCATAACCGACAATGGCGGCATAGCGATTGCGGTGCAAGGCGATGTATCGAAAGAAGCCGATGTAATCAAGCTGTTTGAAGAAGCAAAGAAGGCTTTCGGCACGTTGGATATTTTGGTAAACAACGCAGCATTTCAGGAATACATACCTATTGAACAGGTAACACCAGAAAATTTTCATCAGCATTTTAACGTCAATGTTCTGGGAGCTATACTTGCGATCCAATCGTCATTGAAGCTTTTTAGCGATAAGGGTGGCAATATCATCAACATCAGCTCGGGTGCGAGCAAAATGCCTCTTCCGTCAGCTTCGTTATATTCTTCAACCAAAGCCGCATTAGATGCCATAACTATTTCTTTGTCGAAAGAATTGGGTGCAAAAAACATTCGTATCAATTCTATTTTGCCGGGTGCAACGGAAACAGAAGGTGCAAGTAGTGCGGGCGTAACTACCGGCAGTGAGTATGAAAAAATGTTTATTGCCAATACACCGCTTGGGCGTAGAGGACAGCCCGAAGACATTGCGAGAGCCGCCGTATTTCTCGCTTCCGAGGATGCAGCATGGATTACGGGAGAGCAAATTTCAGTTTCGGGTGGTATGTACGGTTTTTAGATCGTACATAATAAGCTTGAAACAACCACTAAGAGCCACAGATACAAATTATTTGTGGCTTTTTGTTTTTGAACAACAGCGTTTAACTGACAAACAAAACGAACGGACAAAAAAACCCGCTGGTATAAAGCTCTGGAGCGTTATGGCAAGCCAGGGTCGCGGCCATCTGTCTGCTGCCTGACGGGATTACTCAACTAATGTTGATTCGGGGATCTCCGCAGCATTGCATTGCAGAAGGGATCCTGGGTGACTTTCCAAGATCTCTTTTTAATTTTCATTCCATCTGAGCTCCGAAGCATATAATCTGCTCCCATCATCCCAGAAGCATACAGCATTCATAGCATCTGTTGCAGTCAGTACGGCGTCCTTACCTTTGCCTATAAGGAGGTGTTGAGTCCCACGTAATGTTCCGCAGCGAATGCTGTCTTTGTTTTTCCATGCCACGAATACATGCTCTCCGCTCACAGCAACAGAACAATCGCTGCCCCTTGTAAGAAAACTTTCAGGGGTTGCAAGGTTCGATATAAATATACTTCCTTCGCGCATCCATGCAGTAAATACTTCTCCCCCGTTATTGATGGCAATCCCTCCTCCGTCCATAGGACATGCGTCCAATTTCCAGGCGCCCATTCCCAACTTCAGGGGGGCTGTGAATGTATGACCGGCATCCGCCGATCGCAGCACGTACATATCCCTGTATCCATTTAGGTTGTTGCGAAACATTACATATATAGTTTTCCCCTGTATCGCTAATGAAGGCTTGCAACAAGGACATACCGCGCCATCAGGGGAGGCATACAAGATGCGATTGGGCGACCAGCTTTTGCCGTCATCATCCGAACGGGCGCCTGCTATTTTATTATGGTGGTCATTTCGCAGATCAAGCCATATGGCATAGAACATGTGGCCGCCATCGCTGCAGACATCCATAAAGGCTTCTTTGGCAACCTCGGGAACGTCATTTACTTTTCCCATCTTCTCCCAGCCTGCGTCCGACTGCCTTTTCCGATAATAAAAAATATCACCTGCTTTGTTAATGGCCAGCACCATCAATGCATCCCGGCTGTACGCTATTTGCGGGCCGCGCTTTGCTACCAGCATCAGTCCCGGTAAAACAGATACCAACTGTGGCTTTTTATAATGTTTTCCATTATCTGAGGAGGAAGTATATAAAATACTGTCGCCGGATCCGTAAACAAGATGGATAACCCCAGCCTTATCTTTACATACATCAGGCAGTAGTCCTGTGCCAATGACCCGCGTGGACACCTGCCGGCGCGGGGCTTCCCTACAGGAAGCGGTCAGTAACAGCAATAAACCAAATATAATTCCCGAAAAAGTATCCGTTTGCATGATTCAAAATTACACAGTATAAAATTAATAACTCCTGATTAAATGGGGATTAAATCCACATTTAATTCCACATCCTTAGCATAGATCACTGACTATCAGCACTCTAGTGTGAGACACCCTTATTGAAGTCCTTTGATCAGTAAAGAGATCTTTACAATGATCAGAATATTATAGAAGCAGCAATAATGAAACGAATTATTTTGAGCCTGATTACTTTATTGTGGGCAAACGCTCTGGTAGTGCGGGCGCAGCAGCCAACGGGCAATAAAAATGACACCTTGAAGCACATTATAAAGGCATGAATCATGATACCATGTGAATATGGATACAGACATGAACATGAGTATTCCCGCCTCTATGAACCATGCCTATTCACTTTCGCTTCCTATGAGTCGAAACGGATCTGGCACTGCCTAACTCCCCGAAGCATCACCCGTGTATGGCATTATGCTGCACTCAAAAAAATGGATGTATATGCTTCACGGCAATATTGCGCGTCATTATACCAGCCAGGATACGGAAATAAAGGCTCCCGTGGTGGAGATGCCTTTGACGCCCCAAAAAAACCATACCTAGGAGCTTTTTTGATTGTTATACAACTGTAGCCAGCCACAAGATTTGTCAGGGAAACGCCGATTCTTATTCCTCATGCTTCCTTTTTTTTATTATTTTCATGGCTTTTAATGGAATAAGCACTGAACGGATGAAAAAATGGAAAGCCATACCCCTGCATAACCGCATTTTAATCGGCATGATTGTAGGTATCCTTGCCGGGGTCATGGTAAAACAGGCCGGCCTGGAAAAAGAAACGGCAGATCGGATTGTGGCCTGGGTAGAGCCGCTGGGGCAGATCTTTCTGCGTATGATTTTCATGACCGTTATTCCGCTGATCTTTGCCGCATTGGTTTTAGGAGTCGCCGAAATGGGGGATTTAAAGAAAGTAGGCCGGATCGGGAAACGGCTCCTGGTCTATAGTTTCATCGTAAGCTCCATCTCCGTGTTCATTGGTATTGCCATGGTGAATGCTTTTAAACCCGGAGCAAACCTAAAACAGGAAACCCGCGATTACCTGGTCACTGAGTTTATCCGGGATTCTAAAGGGGCGGAACAGAATGCGGAACTTGCCAAGGAGCGGGGAATAGGGGATATTATTACCGAAATTGTCCCTAAAAATCCATTAGAAGACATGACCCGAGCCTTTGAGCCCGGCTACCGGGGCGGAGGTTTGCTGGCAGTCATGTTTTTCGCCCTGATCTTTGGGGTCGCGTTGGTGGCCTCGGAGCCGGAAAAAACGGCCACCCTGAAGTCTTTTTTCGAAGGCCTTTATGAGGTGGTGCTTAAGATCATTGGTTATGCCATGCAACTAGCGCCTGTCGGCGTTGCGGCGCTCTTGTTTAACCTGGTCGTCAATGTAGGTGCCTCCTTTTTGCTGGTGCTGTTGCAATATGTGTTGATTGTGCTGGCGGCATTGGCCATCCAGCAGTTTATCACCTATTCCATTATCCTGAAATTTTTCGCAGGACGGAACCCCCTTACTTTTTTTCGGAAAACCAGCGAGGTGATGATCACCGCCTTTTCTACCAGTTCCAGTAATGCCACCCTGCCTACGGCCATAGCGGTGAGTATCGAGAAATTAAAGATCCCCAAACCGATCGCTAATTTTGTGCTGACGATCGGCAGCACCGCCAATCAGAATGGTACCGCGTTGTTTGAAGGGATTACCGTTTTGTTTCTGGCGCAATGCTTTCATATAGAGCTCAGTCTTGCTTCCCAGATAACCGTAGTCTTTTTATGTATCCTGGCCGGGATCGGTACGGCCGGTGTGCCGGGCGGTTCCCTGCCGGTTATTGTAACGATCCTGGTTTCCATTGGTGTCCCCGGCGAAGCGATAGGACTAATTTATGGAGTGGACCGGATATTGGACATGTCACGAACCGTATTGAATGTCACCGGCGATATAACTGCGGCTGCCTATATCCAGAAGGTCGAAGATAAATCGGAATTGAAAAAACTGCGACTTGAACCTTAAACCTGCCAGCGATGAAGCCCCATTCATGGTTTTGAATACAAGATTGCTGCTTTTTTGTCCTCAAACGCTACAGATTGATAAAAATCGTTATTTGGAATTAAATCAAATGGTTTTTACATTAACTCTGGTAAAACTCTTCTTAATCTAAATCAAAAATCATGGGAAAATTTGTTATCAAAAAAAGAACAAACGGAGAATTTCAATTTAATCTGAAAGCCGGAAATAGTGAAATCATTCTAACGAGTGAGGTTTAATATTTCCGGGCTTACTTCTGCTGAATTTTGAAAAATCATTCGTCGTAATACGAGAAAATCTTGCTTTTTATCCGGTCATACAATCGAAACAATTCTACTTGCGGGTCTTTAATTCGATTGCCAGATACTTGCGCCCGTTTAATTAGGGCTATCATAATGTTTATATTTTTAAGTAGGGCTAACAGCAATGAAGAAAGGACTTTATATATTACCCGTGCTATTCTCCTTATACCTATTTTCTGCAACCGTCGGTTTATGTGCCGCCAAAACCGGAGATGGTCTTGGTGATAAAGCTGCAATAAGTTGATATATAATGAATTAAGTAATTAGATAATTTAGTAATATCCTTGGTTTCGGCGTCTGTCAGCCTTTTTTATCTTTGTAGAAATGATTCCAAATGAGATCCGAGAAAAACTACAAAATATCATTAACGGAACTTGCTTTAAGGGGGCAACAGATCATTGCGCAACGGTCAGAAATCTCCTTATCGAAAGCTTTGGAACAGGTTCAACTATTAAAGCTGAATTCGAAAGTAAAGCAATCGTTAAAGAAAAGCAGGCTAGTTTCCTAAAATCTTGGGCCAAAGAAACAGACCTTCGGTTTGATGCTTTGCCCTCAGGAAGTGCATATCTAACCAGAGGAGGAGAATCTAAAATTTACCTCGCTCCTGACAAGATGAATGTCATTAAATTGAATGACGCTATTTACTATGCAACTTGGGACGAATATCTAAATAGCATAGCTCTACATAATCTACTATTTCCCAATACTTCTTATTCTTTCTTATTCTTTGGTTGGTTTCATGGAGATAGACAACGATCTGTATGCCGTGTTGTAACAGCCTTTTATCGAGGGAGGACAAGCACGACTAAAAGATATAAGAGAGCTTTTAATCTATAACGGTTTTGAAAATACGAAACTACAGGATTATTATAACAATGAGTTCGGATTGATATTGGAAGATATGCACGACGAAAATGTGATATCAAGGAATAATGTCCTATTTTTTATCGATACAGTGTTTTATATTATAAAAGAATAGAGTAAAGCTGAACGTTTCTGAAAAATAGCTCCGTTATTAGGAAGTAAATACAGGAAGCCCGCCATCGCTAAAGCTTTGGCGGGCCAAGTCGGGATGACGAAGGCACCCCTATGCAATACATTGATTATAACCAATGTACAACTGGATCCAGAAAGAAGGGCTTCCCAAACTCTCCAACCAACTCAAT
>DASULB010000157.1:0-9651 GCA_036278455.1 Chitinophagaceae bacterium
TTCGTTTATTTTATGGTGACTCTGCCGCCGGTAACGCCTTCAAACCGTGCATGAACCAGCCACCATCCTTTAAAATTCCCGTCCGCCTCATCGCTGTAAAACCCATCGCTGTAAAACCTGTATCATGCTAAAATACACCTCCTCGTTCCTTGTGCTGGCCGTATTTTGCCTGTTTTCCTGCAAAAATACCAGCAATAAAAAAAACGGTAAAAATGTTGCCGGGACCTTTCAGTTTGCCCCCGATAATGACAGCCTCCAACTCCCGGAGGGTTTCCAGATAGTGGTGGTCGCCAAGGACCTGGGAGCCGCCAGGCATATGGCCGTCCGCCAGAACGGTGACCTCTACATCTCTTTAAACGCCCGCCATGACGGTGGCAGTATTGTGGCGCTGCGCGATACCAACAGTGACGGGAAGGCCGACGTGATCAAATATTTTGGCGCCCTGGGGCGGGGCACCGGGATTGGCATCCACAACGGCTATCTCTATTACGGCAGCGACACCGCCGTCGTCCGTTATAAGTTAAAGGCCGGTTCACTCCTGCCCGATACCACCGCGGAACTCATCGCCAGCCTGCCCGTCCAGCATGAGCATGAGGCCAAATCCATCGCTTTTGATAACAACGGCAATCTTTATGTCAACGTAGGGGCACCCTCCAATGCCTGCCAGGTAGATGATCGCACCAAGGGCTCTCCCGGACAACAGCCCTGCCCTCTGCTTGAGTACCATGCCGCCATCTGGCGCTTTAAGGCCGACCAGCCCGGCCAGACGCAGCAAAACGGCGGTTTGCGCTATGTGACGGGCATCCGCAACTGTGTGGCGCTGGCATGGAACCCTGATGTGCACCAGCTTTACGCTGTGATGCATGGCCGCGACCAGTTGCACCAGCTTTATCCGCAATATTTTGACGAAAAGCAAAGCGCGGAGCTGCCGGGCGAGGAATTTCTGCGTTTTAAAGAAGGCGCCGATTATGGATGGCCTTATGTCTATTATGATGAGTTCACCAAAAAACTGATGATCGGTCCCGAATATGGAGGGGATGGCAAAAAGGAAGCCCCTGCGGGAAAGTACCAGGACCCGATCATGGCTTTCCCCGGTCACTGGGCCCCCAATGGGCTGCTCTTTTACACGGGCAACCAATTTCCCGCTAAATACCGGGGCGGCGCCTTCATTGCCTTTCATGGTTCCTGGAACCGTGCACCCTTGCCGCAAAAAGGGTACAATGTGGTTTTTGTCCCCTTCAGCGGGGATAGCCCTTCGGGTAAATATACCGTTTTCGCAGGCGGCTTTACCGGGACCAAGGACATGAAATCCCCCGGCGACGCACGCTACAGGCCTACCGGCCTGGCCCAGGGCAACGACGGCTCCCTGTATGTGAGCGACGATTCCCACGGAACTGTTTTCCGGATCGTATATACCGGCAAAAAATGAGGGTGATCCGGAGCGCCGGCCTTTTTTTTAAGGATTTCATGTTATCTTGCGGGCATGCAACAGTATCTTGATTTATTGCAGCATATTGTGAAGGAGGGCACCGAAAAAGCTGACCGTACCGGGACGGGGACCATCAGCCTTTTTGGCCGCCAGTTGCGTTTTGATCTCCGCCAGGGCTTCCCGCTGGTCACCACCAAAAAACTGCACCTCAAATCCATTATCTACGAACTGTTGTGGTTTCTCCGGGGGGACACCAATACCCGGTACCTGAACGACCATGGCGTCAGGATCTGGGATGAATGGGCAGACAGTAACGGTGATCTGGGTCCTGTATATGGCAAGCAATGGCGAAGCTGGCCCACGCCTGACGGCCACAGCATTGACCAGGTCACCGGACTGATCGACGCACTGAAGAGCAACCCTGATTCCCGCCGGCTGATCATCAGCGCCTGGAATGTCAGCGATCTGCACCTGATGGCGCTGAGCCCCTGCCACTGCCTGTTTCAGTTCTATACACTGCCACCGGACGCTTCAAAAGGAGAGACCAGACGAAAGTTAAGCTGCCAGCTCTACCAGCGCAGCGCCGATGTGTTTCTCGGAGTGCCTTTCAACATCGCTTCCTATGCACTGCTCACCCTGATGATCGCACAGGTCTGCGATATGGTGCCCCATGAGTTCGTCCATACCTTCGGCGATGTGCACCTGTATCAAAACCATGTGGAGCAGGCCAGATTGCAACTGAGCCGCCAGCCCTTTGCGCTGCCCGTCATGAAACTCAATCCCGCCGTCAGGGATATCCTGGGTTTTCAGTATGAGGATTTTACATTGGAAAACTACCGGTACCATCCCGCCATCAAGGCAAAAGTAGCCGTGTGAAAGGCTGTCAGCAAGTAATCAGGGGTTGCCAAACGGTAACAAAAAATCAATGGTACAGCCTGCTGGCGTCCCTGTTAGGTGGCTCTTTCCCTTCAGGACTCATGCCAGGATGCCCTCAATGGTTTCCAACTCCCCTGTGGAAAAATCAATGTTTTGCAGACACTTCAGAGAATCGCTGAGTTGTTCGGGCTTGCTGGCGCCGATGAGCACGGAGGTGATGCGGCGATCCTTTAGCAGCCATGCCAGCGCCATCTGCGCCAGTGTCTGGCCGCGCCCAAGCGCCAGTTCATTCAGCCTGCTGATCCTGCCCAGCCGGTCTTCCGTGAGATCACTTTTTTGAAGGAACCCCGTCGGCTTCGCCGCGCGGGAATCGGCGGGTATCCCCCGGAGGTATTTATCGGTAAGCATTCCCTGGGCCAGCGGGGAAAAAGGAATGCATCCCACCCCTTCTGCCTCAAGCACCTCCAGCAGCCCTCCTTCCACCCAGCGCTCGAACATGGAATATTTTGGCTGGTGAATGAGGCACGGCGTACCCAGTTGCCTGAGCAGTTCAATGGCTTCAGCCGCCTTGGCAGCGGGATAGTTGGAGATACCCGCGTACAGGGCTTTGCCCTGGCGAACGATCTGATCCAGCGTCCTCATGGTCTCCTCCAGCGGCGTTTCAGGGTCCGGGCGGTGATGGTAAAAGATATCCACATACTCCAGTCCCATCCTCCTGAGGCTCTGGTCAAGGCTGGAGACCAGGTACTTTTTAGACCCCCAGTCCCCGTAGGGCCCTTCCCACATGGTATAACCCGCCTTCGAGGAAATGATCAGTTCATCGCGGTAACCCCGGAAATCCTCCCGCAGGATCCGCCCGAAATTCTCCTCCGCCGAGCCGGGGGGCGGCCCGTAATTATTGGCCAGGTCAAAATGGGTGACCCCGGAATCAAAGGCGAGGTGCAAAATCCTGCGGCTGTTCTCCAGCACATCCACATGCCCGAAGTTATGCCAGAGGCCGAGGGAGAGGGCGGGCAGTTTGATGCCGCTGTTGCCGCAACGGCGGTAAGGCATGGACGCATAACGACCAGCCGAAGGGGTATAAGTCATCTTGGAATTTTTAAATCATCAAAAATAAGGCGCCTTTTTAAAGAAAACCTCGCGCCACATCGTCCGATCCTTAATAATAATGTCTGGCAAAAGCCTCGAGAGCCGCATATTTGGGCAAGCCCAGCTGGTCATAGACCTCCGCCGTCGTGGCGTTGCGTTCTTCAGCGCGTTGCCAGAACTCACGGGTATCACTGCCCTGAAAGGGGACCGAATCCTTCTGGCTCTGGTGGATAAAAACACCATGGCGTTTCTGCAACACCTGGTCGGGGCTCATCGGAACCGCCATCTCAATGTCATAAATATCGAATTCCTGCCAGGCGCCGCGGTAGAGCCACATCCAGCAATCCTTCATATAAGGTTCATCCCTGAGCCTGGCAAGGGCTTCAAAAATAACGTCCAGGCATACTTTATGGGTGCCGTGGGGGTCGGCCAGGTCGCCGGCGGCATAGATCTGGTGCGGCTTTATATCAGCGATCAGTTCCATGGTGATCCTGACGTCTTCTTCCCCCGGGGCGTTCTTCTCGATCTTGCCCGTCTCATAAAAGGGAAGGTTCATAAAATGGACATGATCCTCCGGAATCCCCACGTACCGGCAGGTGGCCTTGGCCTCACAACGGCGGATCAGGCCCTTGATCTCCCGGATGTCGGGGGCGTCGATATCACTGGGCTTTTTTGACTTTAAAAACTCCCTCGCTTCCTGCATCAGTTGTGTGGCGTGGCTTTTATCGATGCCGAAGATCTCATCAAAGCCCACTACAAAATCTATGAAACGGGTCACAAATTCATCGCTCACCGCGATGTTACCCGACGTCTGATAACCGACATGCACGTCATGTCCCTGGTCATGCAGCCGGATAAAGGTCCCCCCCATGGAAATGATGTCATCATCGGGATGCGGCGAGAAAATAAGCACGCGTTTACGCTTGGGCTCGGAGCGTTCGGGATGCCCGGGGATCTCCACACCCGGCTTGCCACCGGGCCATCCCGTGATGGTGTTGCGCATTCCGTTGAACACCATCAGGTTGATGTCATAGGAAGCGCCGAACTGGACCAGTAAGTCGCTCAGCCCATGATCATGGTAATCGTTGTCGGTCAGCATCAAAATGGGTTTACCCAGGTCCAGGGCCATGGTACAGACCGCCTTGCGGATCATCCGCGGCGACCAGTCGATCTCCCCGGTCAGCCAGGGTGATTTGAAGCGGGTCAGTTCCTGGGCCGCCTGTTCGTCCAGCACAAAGAGGCAGTCGTCATGCTGTTGCAGCAGGGATGCGGGCACCTGTTCAATGCTATGACCTTCCACCGCCTTGCGGATCACCGGCGCCTTATGCTGCCCCCATGCCATCAGGACCACTTTACGGGATTTCATGATGGTGGAGATGCCCATGGTGAGGGCCAGCCGCGGTACTTCCGCCATGTTCGGAAAATCATATGAATTGGCCAGGCGCGTCATGTTATCCAGCGCCACGATCCGTGTGCGGGAATTGATGCCGGAGCCCGGCTCATTAAAACCGATATGCCCGTTGGTGCCAATGCCTAGTACCTGAAGGTCTATACCCCCCGCCTTTTTTATTTCATTCTCATAGGATTCACACCAGGCCTTCACTTCGTCCTTGGAAACCGTGCCGTCGGGGATATGGACGTTCTGCGGATCAATGTCGATAAAGTCAAACAATTGCTCATGCATGAAGCGATGATAGCTGGATAAGGCGTCGGGCGCCATGGGATAATATTCATCCAGGTTAAAGGTGATCACGTTTTTAAAACTGAGGGCTTCGGTCCGGTGCATCCGCACCAGTTCCGCGTACAGGCTTTTGGGTGTGGAACCCGTTGCCAGCCCCAGCACGCACGGTTCTCCTGCCCGCTGCTTTTGCCGTATCAGTTCCGCAATGGTCGCCGCCACACTGGTGGCGCCCTCCCGGGCCGTCTGATGAATGGAAACAGGTATTCGCTCAAAACTGTCGGTCAGATCCATCTCGGGGGTCTTGGTGATCATCATGATAAAATTAGTTTAAAGGGTACATTATCAGGATGTAAAAGTAAGTGATCATGCTTACATTCCTAAATGCACGGACTAAAAATCAGGCTAAAAAAACCAGGCCGGAAAACAGGCTGAAAACTATCCCCGGAACTTCAGGGCCCACGCGTAGCGGCATGGCGGGTCTTTTTGCAGCGCGCGGGGGATCAACACCGTCATGCCATCCCCATTTTTCTTCCACTTCAGGGGACGGGGGTATCCGAGCAGATAAACCTTGCTCCCCGCAGTTGCCCTGAGGGTCGAAATGGTGATCTGTGCGGGCAGGGTGCGCGTGCTCGTGTCGGGTACATAAAATGCGTAGCAAGCCCCGTCACTTTTCTTTTGGGTAAAATACATCCTGTCTTCGTGGTAAGGGGCCAGCGGATGGGTCCCGTAAATCCCTTCGCTGTTGACCTTCATCCACGCGCCGATTTCTTTCAGCCGCTGGTAGGCTACCGGGTCCCAGTCTCCTTTCCCGTCGGGTCCGATGTTCAGCAGGAAATTTCCGCCGTAAGCCACGATCTTTACCAGCAGCCCGATGAGCTGCCCGGCAGGCTTATAAGTATCATGCGGCACATAGCTCCATGAATTGCCCATCGTCATACAGGTCTCCCAGGGATAGGGAAGCACATGATCCGGAACCTGCTGCTCGGGTGTGCGGTAGTTCTCATATATTCCCCCGACTGAGCGGTCCACCATGAGGATGCCGGGTTGTAACTGCCTGGCCATTCTGGCGATACGGCCCATGTCCACGTCATCGTTCCGCCGGGGATGCGCTTCGATCTCCGCTGCGGTATGTGGCCGCACCCATCCGCCATCCAGCCACAGGATATCCACTTTTCCGTATTCCCCTCCCAGCAGTTCTTTTATCTGGTTGAAAGTATAATCTTTGAACTTTTGCCAGCGCCCGGGATATTTGGCTTCGTCGTAATTGGGGAAACGGTCCAGGGGTGGGAAATAAGGCCACCAGAAATAAGGCGAGTGCCAGTCAGGCTTGGAAAAATAGGCACCGATGCCAAAACCATCCTTGCGGAAAGCGCTGAAGATCTCCCGGGTCACGTTGGCTTTGGGATTGCTGTGGAAAGGGCACGCGGGGCCGGTGATCTTATAATCCGTCTGATGGGTGTCGAACATGCAAAAACCGTCATGGTGTTTGGTGGTAAAGACCACGTAACGCATGCCGGCGTTCTTAGCCGCGGCCGCCCATTTATCCGGATTAAACTCCACCGGGTTAAAGGTCTCCGGCAGGTCCTCATAGTTTTTCAGGTAAGTGAAGTAATTATCCGACCCGTGTCCGTGACGCTGCGTCCACGGTTCGTCTTCCGGGCAGATGCTCCAGCTTTCCACCACACCCCACTGGCTGTAAGCACCCCAGTGCATCAACAGGCCGAATTTCTGGTCCTGCCACCAGGCGAGCTTTTGTTGTACCTGCGGGTCCTTTGGTTTTACATAGCCATTGGCTTGCGCGTGCACTTTTACGGAAAGGCCGGAGATAACGGCGCAGACACAAAATATAAATATCTTTTTCATAACAGGTGTAATAATCAATGTAATAAAATCATCAGCAGTGATACATGACCAGCGGTCATCCCGTGCGGTGGCCCTGATCAACCATTGATACGCATTCAAAAGAACAAAGCCCCTCCTCCATGGGGTTACTCAATGGCGATTTACTCAATGGCGATCTCCCCGGCAAACAGCCAGCTCTTCTCCCCCGCCCCCGGATGTCCGGCGGGGATGGTCCCAAAGTTTTCGGCCTTCACTTCCACATACCTCGCCGAGATACCGGCCAGGGGCACCGTTATCCTGCGCGCGGCCTGCCCCATATTTTCCTGAACACTGATCTGCTTTAATACCTTAAAATCCTTTCCGTCATCGGAACCCAGCACGGTGATGCTTTTGGGCGCGTATACCCACATGCCCGGCGCATCGCCAATGGTGACGTTTACCGCCGAGATCGCCTGCGTTTTACCCAAATCGATCTTCGCATCCAGGTCGCCGCCATTCCACCCCAGCCACTGCGACCCATCCTTGGCATGGGCCGGCACCACGCCGTCCACCAGGGCAAAGGCACCACCCTGACTGTATTTATCCGCCGGGGGGTCCCCCAGGGTCACGGGTTTGCCCGTCGCTTTATTGATCTGGAACGTCCTGGTGACCTCCGGTCCCATTTTTTCGCCGTCGATGAACAAGGCTGCCCGGATCTGCGCATTTTTGGTGATGTGGACCGAATCGGTGTAAAGCGTGGCTTTCGATGAAGGCTCAGCACCGTCCGTGGTATAATAAATTTTCCCCTGGGCATATTTAGTGGACAGCTTCAGGTCCACCCCCTGATAATCGCTCCGCTGTTCCACCGTGTCGTTTAATTCATAGATCGCCCTGGAATAACTCACCTTCCACAGCTGATAACGTTTGAACTGCGTCTGTACACGCTGGATAAAATCACTGTAATTACGCTCTTTCTGGGGCGTCCAGGCGATCTCGGCAACCGCTTCCATCCGTGGGAACAACTGGAATTCCGCTTTGGTGGGATATTTGATGTATTCGGTCCAGAGGTTGGCCTGCACGCCCTGAATGTATCCTGCTTCCGTGCTGTCCAGCTCCGGGGGAATGGGGTTGTAACTGTAAACCTTTTCCAGCGGCAGGTACCCTCCGATGAAAAGGGAGTCATGGTTTCGGGACTGGTAATAGTCCAGATAGACATAGGTCGTCGGCGACATGATCACTTTGTGGTGCATTTTGGCCGCCGCGATGCCGCCTTTTTCCCCGCGCCAGCTCATTACGGTGGCGTTGGGGGCCAGGCCACCCTGCAGGATCTCATCCCAGCCGATGATGTCGCGGCCGTGCGCATTTAAAAATTTTTCCATATGGTTGATGAAATAACTCTGCAACTCATCGGCGTTTTTGAGGTGCAGCTTTTTCATGAGCTGTTTGCAATAAGCGGAATTATTCCAGGTCACCTTCGGTGCCTCATCGCCGCCGATGTGGATATAATGGCTGGGGAAAAGCTCCATGACCTCCGTAAGTACGTTCTCATAAAAGTTAAAGGTATAAGGGGTAGGACAAAGAATGGTATCATAAACGCCCCAGTGGTTGCCGACATGGTAAGGACCCGGGTTGCAGGTCAGTTCCGGATAGGCGGCGATGGCCGCCATGGAATGCCCGGGCATTTCAATTTCGGGGATGACCGTGATGTAACGGGCCTGGGCGTACCTGACGATCGCGCGTATCTCATCCTGGGTGTAAAAGCCCCCTGTACGGTGATGATCAAACCGCCGGGGTTTGTCCCCTTCGTGACCGATCAGGGTGGAATCGCGCCAGGCGCCCACTTCGGTCAGTTTCGGGTATTTTTTGATCTGGATGCGCCAGCCCTGGTCCTCGGTCAGGTGCCAGTGAAAGGTGTTCATCTTATGCAGCGCGATAAAGTCAATAAATTGCTTGATGAAGGCCGTGTCAAAGAAATGACGTCCGCAGTCCAGCATCATGCCCCTGTACTGGAAGCGGGGATGATCTTTGATGCGCACCTGAGCGATGTCAAGGGAACGTGCCGGGGTGGTGGGCAACAGCTGAATGAGCGTCTGGATGCCATAAAATACACCCGGCGCGTCGTCGCCGTTTATCCGCACCTGTTTGTCACCGGAGACAAGCGTATAAGCCCCTTTGGCGGTATCGCCGGAATGTGTGTAATTCAACACAATGGCACCCTCCTCCTGAAGATCCGCGGTATCGGCAGCCGTTTTTACCCTCAGGGTGAAACCATAATATTTATGCAGGTATTCATTGAAGAAATCCGCGCTGTTTTGAAGGCTCGTGTCCGCCAGGACAATGCGGGTGCCGGGCTTAATGGTAAAGACGCCCTGCTGCCGTACGACCGATACCGGCTTGGGAATGATACTCACCACCGGTGCAGCGGCTTTTTTCTGGCTACAGGAACTTGCAAAGAAAGATAAGGACGCCACCACGGAAGAAAAAAGGAATAAACGCTTCATGACATGATTGAAATTAAGAGGAAATTGAGGGTGAAAATACGAACAGCATTCCTTTATTCCAAGCATGAACAAAAGAAAGCACCGCGCAGGATCTCATGACACAGTTTGCCATAACACCGGTGGAATAAAGCAGGCGAAAGGAAGCAGGGACCATCCACCGGACAGCAACCTGCCTTCGTCTTCATAAGTACCCCTCAGAGAATACCCGCGGGGGCCTTTTACGAGTAAACTACCACCTACAAAGAAGGTGGCTT
>DASULB010000158.1:0-2034 GCA_036278455.1 Chitinophagaceae bacterium
TGAAGTAATTCACACTGCCGGGAGGGGCGTAATCGTCCCGGTAATACCGGGGCCAGTCGGTAGGACCGTTATCGCTGGAAAGAAATACGATGGTGTTCTTTGACAGCCCTGAGTGATCCAGCATATCCAGCAGCCGCCCTATCTGTTGGTCCACACTATAGAGTGTGGCAAAATATTGTTGTTTGTATTTGTCATTGGCAAAGCGTTTGAATTTCTCCATGGCTTCCGGCGTGGGTTCATAGGGGTCATGCACATCGTTCAGCCAAAGCTCCACGTAAAACGGCTGGCTGCGGTGATGGCTGATAAAAGCCATCGTCGTATCCACGAACAGGGGTGTCTTCTGGTAGTCATGGTCCACCCAGGTGATGTGACCGTGCCCCAACTTTGAGCTTGCGACGTTTAACCGGTCATCACCCCGGATCAGCACCCTGTTGCCCAATCCTTCAAAGGCCACCAGCGTTTTGTCATAACCGTAGGTGGCGGGAAGGGGAGCATTGCCGATGTCGCGCCCGCCGCCCAGGTGCCATTTGCCGATATGCGCAGTGGCATAACCCGCATCCTTCAATGTCCTGGCAATGGTCGGCGCCCTGGGGTCCAGGTAATTGGCCATATCCCGTATCTCATTTTTCCAGCGGCTGTCGATGTAACCGTTGATGCGGTTGCGTGCGGGATATTCCCCCGTGACCACACCCGCCCTGGAGGGAGAACATACCGGTGAGGACACATAGAAATCAGTGAATTTGATACCTTCTTTCGCCAGGCGGTCGATGTTCGGCGTCTGCATTTCCTGATTGCCATAGCAACTCAGGTCACCGTAACCCATGTCATCGATATAGATAAAGATAATATTAGGATGATCCGTGGCGCGTTTTGCCTGCCCCTGGCAGAAGGTGCTGGCCAGCATGACTGAGGCAACAAAGAAAAGAAAGAATTGATAGATTTTACGCATGGAGGAACTGTTTAAGGTGTCTTTAAATAATAGAAACTGTTTTTATAAAATTTCATCCGAGGGTTGCCATGGTTCCTCACAAAGCGACCTTTGATCACAGCGGCCTTCCTGGGGCCGACCCGGCTGTCTGAATAATGGGTGTGAAATACATAGTCGTAGTTGCCGTTTTTCGTCTTGAAAAAATCACCATGTCCCGGGCCATTCTCCCCGATCATGTCTTTGTTTAAGATCGGGTTCCCACTGTATTTTTTCCAGGGACCCAGCGGCGTTTTGGCCACCGCGCACCCCACGGCGTAATAGATACTCTTAAAACCATTGGCGGAATAAAAAAGGTAATAAAGGCCCTGGTATTTTAGCACTGTGGGACCTTCCGTCACTGTCCATGTTTTGGCTGCGAGATTCTCCCATTTTTGCGGCTGATCCACCGCATTCAGACAGGATGCCATGGTGGCGGGCCTGATATCCGATAAGTCATCTTGTAACGCCGCAACATAAATACGGTTCCCCTGTTGAAGGCGGACAAAGTAGAGATACTTTTTTCCGTTATCATCTATAAAAACAAAAGGATCGATCGCCTTTGTAACAGTATGGAGCGGCTTTTTGATCTTTTGCGTGAAGGGCCCCAGCGGGCTGTCGCTCTCCGCGATGGCGATGTGTTCATCGGCGGTATAAGCCATGTAGTATTTCCCTCCGTACCTGAAGACCTGTGGCGCCCAGAAACCCCCGGAGCCATAAACATCGTCTTTTTGCAGGGCAAGACCATCGTCGGCACCGGCCGGCTTGTTCCAGTGGATCAGGTCCTCCGATGTATAGACCTGGAAGCCCCTGTTCACCTTCCCGGTTCCATAGAGGTAATAAACACCCTTATCGTAAAATACCGTCGGGTCGGCCAGGTATATTTGGGCCCCATCACTTGCACCGGTTCGTGTTTGATAAGATACACGATGGGCCGCCGGACACGACGCCTGGATAAAGCAAAGAGAACTCATCACGACGGCTATCAAATAACGCATTTCTATTATTTTTTCCGGTCCATTTAATCTTACTGAACATCCTTACTCAACATCTGCCTCATGGTAAGGCGT
>DASULB010000159.1:0-9513 GCA_036278455.1 Chitinophagaceae bacterium
GGGTGATAGTTGAAAAAAAAGACAGTGCATAGGTAAGGAAGGATACAGGATTTTGCCTCGCCCGTCCAGCCTTGGCTTTATCGTAAGGGAAGCATTTGCACCACTCCATTATCTCCCCTTTTGGGTGGATCGTCCAACCTCTAAACATTTGTTAAAGTCGCTCCCCGACAGAAAACCGATATAGCCATTCCTTCGTATCTTTAGAAAAACAAACCAATGATGTTATCCAAATACATGTTGCTGGGAAGTTTACTATGTGCTACTTTCGCTTCCTGTGCCCAAAACAAAAAATCAGCTATGAAAGAAACGAACCATCAGCCGGAGGCGCCCATAACCGCCGAGGCCAAACAGGGATTAGACACCGCGACCTTCGGCGAAGGCTGTTTCTGGTGTACGGAGGCTTTTTTTGAGCAATTGAAAGGCGTAAAAAAGGTAGAGTCCGGTTACTCAGGTGGCCATGTTGCCAATCCGACCTATGCAGAGGTCTGCACCGGCACGACCGGTCACGCCGAAGTATCCAATATCATTTATGATCCCGCCGTGATCACTTTCGACAAACTGTTGGAGGCCTTTTGGGAAAGTCATGATCCTACCACGCTAAACCGGCAGGGAAATGATGTGGGGACGCAATACCGTTCGGTCATTTTTTACCACAATGACAGTCAGAAGCTATTAGCGGAGAAGTATAAACAAAAACTGGATGCTTCCGGCGCCTTTAACGCTCCGATCGTGACGGCCATCCAGCCTCTTGAGAACTTCTATCCTGCGGAGAACTACCATCAGGATTATTATGACAACAATCCCAATCAGCCTTATTGCCAGATGGTGATTCGCCCCAAACTGGAGAAATTCAGGAAAGTCTTTAAATCCGAATTGAAAACCGCAAAATAGTGTGGTGACGGGTTTTCAGAACAACCCTGTCGTCAGGGAGCATAGTTTTTTCTGCGCGTTCAACGCTAACGCCGGTGTCGAAAATAGCCGTTCATTCATTGATTACATATCTTTTGTTTTGAATCATTCATCCCATAGCGACCTTATTAAAGCTGAAACCAGGCGGCTGGGCTTTGACTATTGCGGCATCGCCAAAGCCGTAAAGCTTGACGATGACGCCAGGCGCCTGGAGAATTGGCTGAATAACGGGATGCAGGGAACGATGCAATACATGGAAAATCATTTCGACCTGCGCACGGACCCGGGTCAGCTTGTTCCCGGTGCCAGATCGGTGATCACCCTTTTGATGAACTATTATCCTGAAAACAGGCAAACGGCTGACGCACCACAGGTATCGAAATATGCCTATGGTAAGGATTATCACCAGGTCATCAGAAAAAAGCTCAAACTGCTGCTCGGGTTTATCCGTGAAAACATTGGTGAGGTCCAGGGCCGTGGATTTGTCGATTCCGCACCGGTGCTGGAGCGCAGCTGGGCACAGCGAAGCGGCCTGGGCTGGATCGGGAAAAACGGCAACCTGATCACCCGGCAGAGCGGGTCCTTTTATTTTATTGCCACCCTGATCACGGACCTGGAACTGGTTTATGACGATCCTTTTGCCAGGGATTATTGCGGCACCTGCCGGCGTTGTGTGGATGCCTGTCCGACAGAGGCTATCGGAGAGGATAAAGTGATTAACGGCAGTAGGTGCATCTCCTATTATACCATCGAGCTGAAAGAACAGCTTATCCCCGAAACCATGCAGGGAAAGTTTCAAAACTGGATGTTCGGCTGTGACGTCTGCCAGGATGTCTGCCCCTGGAACCGTTTTGCCAGGCCCACCGAAGAGCCTGCCTTTGAGCCTTTAGCAGAGATGCTCAATTTTACTACAGGGGATTGGGAGGCGCTGACAGAAGAAAAGTTTAAAGAGATATTCCTGCATTCGCCGCTCAAAAGGAGTAAATATGAGGGGATCCGCAGGAATTTAAAATTCCTGAAACAATAGCAGCACCCTGTGCCCGCTAAAAAAACAAAACGCCCTGCGAAATCGCAGAGCGCTTGTTGCGGTTTTGGTGTAAAAGATTCCGCCATGACGCTTTTTCGGTCTTAAACAATCTCAGAAAACCGTTCCTGATTAAAGATTGCCCCTCAAGGCCTGCTCCCTTTCAATGGCCTCAAACAAGGCTTTAAAATTACCCGCGCCAAAGGATTGTGCCCCTTTTCGCTGGATGATCTCAAAGAATACAGTGGGGCGCGCCTGCAGGGGCTTTGTAAAGATCTGTAACAGGTAGCCTTCATCGTCACGGTCTATCAGGATGCCTAAATCGCTCAGGGGCGCCAGGTCTTCATCTATTTCCCCCACCCTTTCCAGCACATGATCATAATAAGCGGATGGTACTTTAAGAAATTCTACTCCCCTGTCGCGTAAGGCACTGACCGTTTCAATAATGTTGTTGGTGGCCATGGCAATATGTTGCACGCCGGGACTGTGATAATAATCCAGGTATTCCTCGATCTGTGATTTCTTTTTCCCTTCTGCCGGCTCGTTGATCGGAAACTTAATGCGGCCGTTGCCATTGCTCATGACCTTGCTCATGAGCGCGGAATATTCAGTGGTGATGGTCTTGTCATCAAAGGAGATCAGGTTGCGAAAGCCCATCACCTCCTCATAAAATTTCACCCACTGATCCATTTCATTCCAGCCTACGTTGGCCACGCAATGATCCACGTAACGAAGACCCGTATCGGTGGATTCATAATATGGCTTCCAGGAGTGGTATCCCGGAAGAAAGCTACCTGTATAGCCTTTCCTTTCCACGAAGAGGTGGACGGTATCTCCATAAAGATGAATGCCGCTCCTTTTAACTTCACCATTGTCATCTTTCTCCACGGTGGGATCCATGTAGGGGCTGGCACCCCGCTTTACGGTTTCCTGGAATGATTTCTCTGCATCATCCACCCACAGTGCCAGTACTTTCACCCCATCCCCATGTTTTAATACCTCGGCCGCAATGTCTCCGTCGGGTTGCAAAGATGAAGTGAGTACGAAACGGATCTTATTTTGTTGCAGCACATAAGAAATCCTGTCACGTACTCCTGTTTCAGGACCCGCATAGGCAAGTGGCTGGAAACCAAATGCCGTTTGATAAAAATGCGCCGCCTGTTTGGCATTGCCTACATAAAATTCGATGTAATCAGTACCGTTGATCGGCAAAATATCCTGTACAACGGGTTTACCGGGTGCAGTCGTTGTTTCCATAACAAAAAATTTATGGGTTTATAGAACTTAAACACTTCTCAAACAGAAACGTTTGAAAATAAAGATTGATAAAGAAAAATAAAAAGGATTACGCCGCGGCTGAATCCATGGCGAGTGTGCTCATCAGGAAGTAATAATGAGCGCGTTGATCTGAAGAAACCGGATAAGACATCACGGAATGCATAGCAAATATTTGTACAAAGGTAAGGAAATTATAGACTCATCCAATCTCAATCTTTTGGTGCCTCATTCTAAACAACGAATGGATGTCAGGCCTATGTTGAAGGTGAAAAAGCCTTATGTGATAGGAAACAATTCCTCGTAATTCCCTATCAATCATTCCACTTGATCCAGCAAAGCAATGTTTCATCAGCTATCTTTACGTACCAGTGCTTTGGCAAGGTTTGTTTTATAGTTGAAATGAGCCGGCAATTGGACGGATCCCATGAGTCAAGGTACTTGCGGTGTGTGAATATCGGACGCTTTCTCTGGATGAATGGAAACGTAAATAATTTTCGACGATGTCAGCTAAACGCTTGCCATCCATGCGGGCATATTCTTTGGCAGATTCAATTATGCTGGTGTCTATGGTTCATGTCAGAAGTCATATAACTGCCTTTTAAAGCATAACATTCCATTTTACCAAACATTTCGGCAATACCTTCCTTCTGTTGCTTTCCTATATTGCGTTCCTATAAGGAGATGAACGAAACTGAAACGAGCCGTTCTTTTCCGGTTCACTTTTTTGGCCCAGGTTAATGGCCGATATCCTTGACAGATCAAACGCTTTAAGTACCGGATCTCACCGCTGCCAGGGCGGCGGCATAGTCAGGCTCATGGGAGAGTTCAGGGACTTGCTGTTCATATACGATCTTTCCCTGTGGATTGATCACCACTACTGCCCGGCTTAATAAGCCTCTGAACTTGCCATCAACCATCTGAACGCCGTACAGTTTCCCGAAATCATTCCTGAAATCCGAAAGCATGACCACGTCGTGAATACCCGCCGCGCCACAGAATTGCTCCTGGCCGAAAGGCAGATCTTTTGAAATGCAAAGCACTACCGTATTCTTTAAACTTGCAGCATCCTTATTGAATTCATGAACGGAGGCAGAACAAACACCCGTATTCACACTGATGAAAATATTGAGGATTATATTCTTGCCTGAATAATCCTTCAACGTCTTATCCGACAGATCAGTGGCTACTAAAGTGAAGTCAGGAGCCTGTGTGCCCACCGCAGGCAGTTTCCCAATAGTATGCACCGGATTACCTTTAAAGGTAATGGTAGTTCCTGCTTGTGGCTTTTCAGTACCCACGATGCCTGTTGAATCGTTTTTCATGCCAGAAACGTGATTTTTATCGCTATGATCTGTTTGCGTGCAACCTGCGATGAGAAATCCCAAAACAAGCATCCAGCCGAGCTTTTCCATACATGATAATTTAAATAAACTGTTATACTTATGTGGCCATGTCGCCAACAATGAAGAGGTACAGGAGCGTTGGCTTTTACCAAAATTAATTAAAATTTGCCAACAATCAGCCCGCGGGAGGTGCTCATTTGATCCCGCTCGGGGATGAAGGCCATCACATCGATCAGACAACCGGCCGGGGATGATTCTTTTGCCAGATAAAGAGAAGGTTTCGCATCATTACCTGATTTTAGGGTAATGTTGAGGGCTTCAGGGGACAAAGGTTATTGCACGCAAAGGCTTTCCGCTGCTTTGAGCATATTTCTTATAGAGATAGAAAAATGTATAGGGGTCCAGCAATTCATAATGACAGGCAGGTTTTTCTTTTTTTATTCTTTCCATCAGTTCCTTGACCCTGGTGGGAGAAAACCTGATCGCCCGGTAAACATAAAAATGAGGTGCCTTTAACTGACCACCCGGCGCGGGCATACCCTTTGTTCTTTGGTAGATTAATTGGGTTGCCTGTTCCATGTTAGCCGGTATATCCAGTGCCTGGGTAATAAATGGTACCCCATGGACCACGTTGCTGATGCCGGGACTATGGGGCAGGTAAGCCACTCCTGTGGTGGCAAACTGGGCATAGGCCATTTGTACCGCCATGTTGATGGGCTGCCGGCCGTTAATAATAAATCCGACGATGCTCAGATCAAATTTTTTAAAATAATACTGGTTGAATTTTATCCAGGTGTCCATTCCTGATGGTAATCCGGATACAGGCCGGCGCGCCGCCTCCAATAGTAAGGAAGGATTCAGATAACCCGCGCCCGAATCACCCGATGAGAGGTAGTCATTACGGGTTTTATGCCGATAGAGCCAATCAAATACCATCGGTATCCGCTCACTCAGGTTGGGATTGACCGCCCACATTAACGGGATACTTCCACGACAGGTGTCTGCCCATAACCCAGGCAATACACCCGCCGTCCAGGCGCTGCCATCCCAGTCCCCCATATAGATCAGAATATAACTTTTGTTTTCCACCTCTTTTGTGCGGGGACGCTCATCTGGATTTTGAAAATAGGCTTTTTTCAATGGAAAGTGACAAAAAACAGATGCATTGGCAATATCCATGGGAGAAGGGGCGTCCGCATCCAGGATGGCGTTGTAAGCCGACTGTAGTCTTACCTGCTCCCATTCTGTTGCTACGCCACCATGCTTTCCCGCATTTCGGGTTGTGGTGTATTTAAATTGCCATGGCGTAAACCCGCAGATCGTTGTGATCTTCTTTCCACCGTTTAATTGATACTGAGAAAGCAGGATCTTTTTGAATGTATTTAAGTCTGCACCGAGGGGCTGGCTTTGATCATCTACCGGCGGCTCATCACCCCAGGGGCTCAAGTCAAAAAAGAAGGCTTTTTTGGCGATCAGGTAGTCATGGTTGGCGACCATGGAATTCCCAAGGCTCTTTGCCTTGAATGGTTTGACATATGGCCAGGCATCCAGAATGTAGCCCATCAACGAGTCGTTGCAAAGTCCTTTATCCAGGTATTGTTCCTTGGCCCACAAATAGGCATCGCATTTTCTGCTTCCAGTGGTAGGCGTATTGCTGCCCGGTATCAGTCCTACGCCTGTGAACATCCCGGTCAGGTCTTTTTTAACGGGAAACCTGTAACCGTGTAATACAACCTGGTGATACAGACTCCCCTCAGCAGTGCTTTTACGTACCGGGATCCACCCTTCCACACCGCAAATCGTAGCGGCAACATTGCTGGTGGCAGGGACGGTTTCATCCCACAATACAACACCTTTGATATCCTTTGCAAAAGCCTTGAGCAATGCTTTAAAACTGGTCAGTTGGATCACCTTTTGCCCCTGGAACAAGTCACTGTTCTCCTTTATGTAATCGAACCAAAAGCCGTCATTGCCGCAGTAATTGATGTATAAGCGGTTTCCGGAACGATTCTCCAATCCCTGTAAGGATGCGATAAATGTAAAGACATCATAGTTGTAGCTGATGTTATGATGTTCCCGCAGGAATGCTTTCATGTCAAACTTATACAAGGCAGGAGGTTGTTTTGCATACAAAGAAAAACAACCCATAAAAAGAAGCATTCCGGTAAGAATAAGTGTAAGCTTTCTCATTTCAAAAAAATAAATAGCGATCTGTTTATACCCGTTTGCAGGTGCCCGCTGCATCATCTGTTTAATCAGGATGACAGGTTGCCTGAATCGCGCCTATCGCAGCGTGATTATTTCTGATGCCTCCCCAGTTATAGATACATAAATACCTGATCCTCCGGATAGAAAGCGTATGCTGCAACGCTGACAGCCAACCTTTTTCTGTATTCTGACCCGTATACAGCCATTCAACGGCGCCCCAGTAAGGGGCGTCACTTGTCTTAAGTGCCGCCATAGCAGTAACGGCTTTTTCAGGATCATAGGCATCGTCATAAAAACTCCATCCAGGGCAGGAATATCGATTGAGGGCGGCGTAAAAAAGCGTTTCTCTCCGGGACCAGCCCCCACAATGGGTAAACAACTTATTCCGTGGAACGCCCATCGCAGCACAAAGCCTGCACAGGTCTTCCAGATGGACCTTCACTACTTTTGTCAATTCTTCCTGTGTGAGTTTTCCTGAACTATCCAATCCAAGTGAACGCACCGCGGCATAACCGATCGCCTCCACTCCCCTGCCAGGAAGACTGTCCAGGGTCAATCCATAGGTGGGATCGTTTTTAACCGGTTGGTCTGTCAAATCATTTCCATCCGGGTAATACCAGTTATTTACGCCGATAGCGCTCTCCCAGCCCACTTTGATGCCCACCAATAAATATTTTTTGTCTTCAGGGAGCCTGTGCCACCAGTTCATCACAATGGGGACAAGTTTTCGCATTTCAATGTGACAGGCTTTGCGATAAGCGGAGCTCATCAGGTTCGGCATGGGGAGGACACGGATTTGCCTTCCCCAGTTTCGCCAGCCGATCCTTACAGCAGAATCTGCAATCCACCCTGTCCATTCCACATTTTTTCTGTTCCCGGGATCATACCCCGCTTTGCTTTTATCCCACCAGTTCCATAGATCAGGCCGCTTGCCCCACCACTGTTCCCCATCCAGCTGAACAATTACCGGCAAATCGAATTGCTCAGAAAGCGCCAGGTATTTTCTGAGCCTGACGGCGGCCTCTTCGGGTGTAAGCGCCAGGTAGGAGATGATAAACCCAACCCCTATGGAAACCTTTGTCTCCGTCGTTTTGCCAAAGACCGACACAATTTCCCTGAAGGCCTCAGGGGTCGCCGCGACGCCGTTCAACAATATAAACTGTGAGGGAGTGTTCGCTTCAGAAGCAAAAGGAAACTCATTCGCAAAGCATTGCTTTTTTGTAAACGACACCAGTAGTACCAGCATGGCAAGTGTGCTTACCTGTATTAAAAGACGTTTTCTTCCCATTCCCTCTTTGTCTATTGATGGAGCAAGCTTTTCCAATCCGCGCCATAATAGGCTTTGTTTAAAGCTGCAAGTGCATTCTTATCCTTCTTGCGCAAGAACCGGTATTCCAAATCCTTATAAATATAGAATTGCAGCCAATAGCCGTCATGGTAAGTTTGCTGAATACTACCCGGCCTCAGTAACCTCGCATACCAGCTTGTATTGAGGCCATATTGGCTGGCTACCTTTAGGGCCAATTGCGCATTTTCCCACAATCCACCTGACATCCGTTTATGGAGGTTTACAAAATCCTTATAGGTAAAGTGGGATACGTCGATAAGTTTACAATGATCATCAATACCCAGTTTTTTCAGGTCTATCACGGTTTCAAACGTGGTGTCACCGTCCAGGTCGTAGGAAATCCTGTCAAAAAAACCGTCTTTATCCATGTCTTCGTATTTCACGGTGGCAAATGCCTTGGGGTTCTCCTTGATGATCCGCCTGTCCCATCCCTGATAATAGGCCGCCGTCTGATCTATTCTCCAACATCCCCATTCCGCACCATACAGGTGCAGTCTACCGTCAAATTTGCTGATATAAAGCTTGCCCTTGCCCGAGTTGTCCAGGTCCCATTCACCCCGGTCGCCGGCAGGATCCGACTGTGGGTTATTGTCAATTCCTTTTTTGCCCGTTCCAACCTTAAAGGGATCCAGGGGATCATAAAATTCCACCCGTTCCCAGCGGTGACAGTCGTCGTCTTCATCATATACGAAATAAACCTGTTTCCATTTTCCGCGATCAAAAATAAGCGGCATTGCATGGGCATGGTCTGCATAGATCAGTTCATGCACATGGCGAAAACGAGGGTCCATAAAATACTTATCGGTGCCGGGCAAACTATGCATATCGATCTTATGCACCTGGTCCATGTAATTAAATCCATCCCCCCGAAATCCCAGCGTAAAATCAAAATCAAACTCATCTCCGGGGCGGTTGTCATTATCAAGGTCCACCGCCATGGATACCCAGTTGGCCTGGCCGGAATACCGCATGGTTTGCGGATTTTTCTTCTTGCCGGAATCGTTGAAATAGGTGGTGGAATCCACGATGCGTATCGCCATTTCGGTAAGCCCATCCCCATCCGGGTCATAAAATAAGAAAGGGTTTTCCCAGTTGAGCCTGAGATCTTCAATCCGGTTGGATGCAGCATGCACTTTCATAAACATGCTCCTGCCATTGTAATCCGGGAAAAAGTTTGCATTTCCTGCATGCTTCCATGATTCCAGCTGGAAGGTGTTCCAGTTGATATAATTAAATACATCGTCATGATCTGTATCCAGGATCCACATGTAGTGGCCGTTTGGCCATACGGCTGCCTTTTCAACAGGCGGATAATCCACAATAAGCTGCATATCCGCTTTGCCATCATGATTTGTATCTACCCAGTCCAGGATCAAATCACCGATACCGCCATAATGGCCATC
>DASULB010000160.1:0-2498 GCA_036278455.1 Chitinophagaceae bacterium
TAAAAGCCTGACTGAAATTCAGCAGGAAGCTACTGAAGTAAAAAAGCTCTTTGAAATGGCCCAGGAAGTGTATCACAGGCATCAGGAGGAAAAAAATTCCAGAAATTACAAGAATTATTAAAATCAAACGGAGTTCTGGACCAGGGAGAAAAGTTGGTCATTTTTACTGAGCATAAAGATACCTTGCTGTATTTGGAGGACCGACTTTCAAAAAGCGGAGGATATAAAGTAGCCACTATTCATGGAGGGAAAACAGTAGATGAACGTAGAGAGGCACAATGGGCCTTTGCCAAACCAGATACCCAGATATTAATTGCCACCGACGCGGCCGGAGAAGGCATTAACCTGCAATTCTGCCGTCTGTTGATCAATTGGGACATCCCCTGGAATCCCAACCGTCTGGAACAGCGAATGGGCCGCATTCACCGTTACGGTCAGAAAAGGGATGTACTCGTATTTAACATGGTGGCCAGCAATACCAGGGAAGGTAAGGTCTTGCAACGATTATTGACTAAATTGGATATTATCCGGGAATCTATCGGGGATGATAGGGTTTATGATGTCATACAGGATGTTCTGGAAGGTGTAAGATTGACTGATATCATTGAATCCGTATTTAATGGAAAAGAAACAGATTTGAATACCCTTATTGATCAGGATACAGAGGTACTTAAGCAAAAATTTTCCGAGAAGATAGCAGAACAAAAGAATACACTAGCTCACCGGTATAGATTACCGGGATGCCAAGCTACTAAAAGAAAATTCAGATGAAAAGGGGTTGCAGCCAATCTATATCCGTTTGTTTTTTATCCGTGGTATTTTATGGGTAAATACTAAGCTGCGCACGGTACTTTCTTTTATACCATATAGCGCTGTTATTTGCTGAATGCTATAACAGTCTTTGAGTTCCAGTTCCCGAGGAGCTTGCGCTGCTGCCTCCGCATCAGACATCACATCCTTCGCCGCCTGGAATAAGAATTTATCGATATCGCCCCGTCTGATCACCGTTCTTTTCCCAGCCTTGCCAGGGATCAGCTCGCCCCGTTCCATGATCCGGTATGCCGACCACCTGCTTATGCCCACGAGTTCACAAAACTCCGGGACGCTCAGATATTCCTTGGCCTTCAGCTTATCGAGCTGGCTGTTACGGATTTCCTGGGTCTCCAGATTACTGACTTGAATCTTCTCCGCCCGGACTCTTGCCTTATAGGCCCTTGAAGCACAGGGATGTCCGCAATATTTAGTGGTCGTTTTCTGCGCGGTGAATTCACGGCCGCAGTATGCGCAAATCCTCCGTACTTGAATTTTTGTACTCATGTCGCCTAAATAAGTATGCCAATGTGTGCCACATAGTGTCATATTGTGTCAATACGTGCCACAACGATTGGCTAAAACAGCTAAATTTGTACCTCATCTGCTCGAGGTACAACTAAGGTACAAAAAAGAGATAAATAATCCGGAAATATACCGATTATGGAGAGAAAAAGTTAAAACCGTTTTGTATATAAATAGATGATTACCAGTTAATATTACACTATTGTTATCGGTTTATTTATCGCACCTACTTCCCGATACAGAACTTGCTGAAAACATAATCCAGTACATCCTTATTGGTAACGGTGCCCGTAATTTCTCCAATATAGTGCAGGCAATGCCTGATATCCAGCGCCAGTAAATCTCCGGGAAGGCCACGTTCCATTCCATCACGAATGTCATTTAAGGACAGTAAAACTTTTTGCAGGGCGGCTAAATGCCGCGTATTGGTCAACAGGGTATCTTCTGTGGAAATATCACCGCCGATAACCGTATCGTACAGGCGTTGTTTAAGGTCCTGAACGTGCGTCCTTTCCTTAGCGGAAATAAATAAAGTTTCCGGGATGCTGATAAACTGATCCTGCAGCGTTCGATCGTCCGTTAAATCTGCCTTGTTCCCGATGGGGATAAATCGAATGGATTTCTGTTGCAGCTTCTCCATTTCACTTTTGATGTCCGCCGCCTGTTCCCGTACATCAAAAAGATACAACACGATATCCGCATCTTTTATCTTTTGCAGGCTGCGCTCCACCCCAATTCCTTCAATGATATCGGTCGTATGTTCCCGGATACCGGCGGTATCCACCAGCCGGAATAAGATGCCGTTAATGTTCAATATTTCCTCAATGGTGTCACGCGTGGTGCCGGCGATCTCACTGACGATGGCACGGTCCTCGTCCAAAAGCGCATTGAGCAGCGTACTCTTACCGGCGTTGGGTTTCCCAACGATCGCCACACTCACCCCGTTTTTAACGGCGTTGCCCAGCCTGAAAGATTCCACCAGTTTTTCCACTTCACTGCCCGCCGTATCCACTAATGCATACAGCTGTGCCCGGTCAGCGAAAGCTACGTCTTCCTGGCTGAAATCAAGCTCGAGCTCGATCAGCGCTGAAAATTGAATGAGCTGCTCCCGGAGGGCCTGCAGCTTGCGGGAGAAGCCGCCCCGCAGATGAGAAAGCGCCGTT
>DASULB010000161.1:0-5526 GCA_036278455.1 Chitinophagaceae bacterium
CAGATCCAGGAAATTGTGGATATGGAAAAGCAACTGGCACAGTACCACCTGGATGCTTTGCCGGCAAAACTGCTCAGGGATGCCAAACACCTCGGCTTTTCGGACCAGCAGATCGCCGCCCTGGTCAAATGCAACGACGAAGAGGAGGTCTATCAGAAAAGAAAAGCGCTGGGCATCATCCGCTCCTATAAGATGGTGGACACCTGTGCCGCTGAATTTGAAGCCAGTACGCCTTATTTCTATTCCACTTTCGAGGATGGTGCGAAATATGGCGACGAGGGGCTTACCAATGAAAGCAAGGTGTCGGATAAAAAGAAAATCCTGGTACTCGGTTCCGGCCCCAACCGCATCGGGCAAGGCATTGAATTTGATTATTGCTGCGTGCACGGTCTGCAGGCCATCAAGGAAAGCGGCTATGAGGCGATCATGATCAACTGTAATCCCGAGACTGTTTCGACTGACTTTGATATCGCCGATAAGCTTTATTTCGAGCCGGTATTCTGGGAACATCTCCGGGAGATCATCGAGCTCGAAAAACCGGAGGGTGTCATCGTGCAGCTGGGTGGACAAACGGCGCTTAAACTGGCCAGGAAACTGGAGGAAAAAGGCATACCCATCATCGGCACTTCTTTTGACAATATGGACATCGCCGAAGATCGCGGACGCTTCTCCGACATGCTGAAGGAGCTGGAGATCCCTTATCCGCAATACGGTACCGCCCACACCGCGGATGAGGCGATGGCGGTGGCCAAGAGAGTTGGCTATCCTGTGCTGGTACGCCCCTCTTATGTACTGGGCGGCCAACGGATGCGCATCGTCATCAATGAGGAAGAACTGGAAACAGCGGTGGTCAGCCTGCTGAAGCACCTGCCCGGCAATACGATCCTGATAGATCATTTCCTGGACCGTTGTCAGGAAGCGGAGATTGACGGCATTTTCGACGGGGATGATTTTCATGTCATGGGCGTGATGGAACACATCGAACCCGCCGGTATTCACAGCGGCGACAGCAACGCGGTGTTGCCCGCTTTCAACCTTTCCCCGCTGGAAGTGACCACCATGGAGTTTTATGCTGAAAAGATTGCCAGGGCTTTGAATATCAAGGGACTGATCAATGTGCAATTTGCCATCAAGGAAGGCGCTGTATATGTGATTGAAGCCAATCCGCGGGCATCCCGTACCACACCTTTTATCGCCAAAGCCTACGGCCTTCCTTATCTGAATATAGCCACCAAAGTGATGCTTGGCGTTAAAAAATTAAAAGACTTTACCCTGGATAAGAAACTGGATGGCTTTGCCATCAAAGAACCGGTATTTTCCTTTAATAAGTTCCCCAACGTGAATAAAGAGCTGGGGCCTGAGATGAAATCCACCGGGGAAGCCATTCGCTTTATCAAAGACCTGCGTGACCCTTATTTCCGCAAATTGTTCAAGGAAAGAAGCATGTTGCTGAGCAGGTAATCCTGGGTGAAAACGGGCGGAGTTCCTCTGAGCAGGTGGTCTGCGCGCCTTACCGGCCTCAGCCGGAACCTTTATCCTCTATCAGGGGCAGGTAACACCCTTTTACCTGCGCGCTTGTGACACATCCCGGTAATGGCTGGTGCCCGCCGCTTTACCCACGGGCAGCAAGTTCCGCCGCCCGGCATTTAAGATTATGAGAAAAGCGATTCGTTTTATATCTTTAGTCCTTAATCCCTAACCACTTATGTCACTCAACAGTTTTATGTCCATCAAAAGAGCCATGATGAAAAACAGGTTATTGCTTTCCCTGACAACACTTGCATGTATGACCGTATTCGCCTCATGCCAGCAGGGCGCGCACAAAGCCTCTGTCAGCCACGATGTTTTCGGTGTCATGCCCAATGGAGACACCGTTGTACGCTATACGCTTACCAATGCCAATGGCATGCAGGTAAAGATCCTGAATTACGGTGGCATTATTCAGTCGCTTATGGTGCCCGATAAAAACGGAAAGATGGGTGATGTGGTGCTGGGCTTCGATTCCCTGGACCAGTATATCAAACAGTCCCCGTATTTCGGGGCGCTTATTGGCCGTTTTGGCAACCGCATCGCGCGTGGCACTTTTACCCTGAACGACTCCACCTACCACCTTTTCATCAATGACGGTCCTAATTCATTGCATGGAGGGAAAGTCGGCTTTGATAAAAAGATATGGGATGTAACTCCTTTTACATCAGACAGTGCTGAGGGATTGAAGCTGCATTACCTGAGCCCGGACGGGGAAGAAGGTTACCCGGGCAACCTCAATGTGAATGTGACCTACACGCTCAATAATGACAACGCGCTCAGAATAGATTATGAAGCCACGACAGACAAACCTACGGTACTCAACCTGACCAACCACGCTTATTACAACTTAAACGGCGGTAAAGGCACCGCTCTGGATGAAAAACTGATGCTGAATGCCGACAAGTACGTGCCGGTGGATTCCACTTCCATCCCCACAGGCGAGCTTCTTCCCGTAGCAGGCACCCCCATGGATTTCCGTACGCCGACGACCGTAGGCGCGCGCATTAACGCTGATTTCAAGCAGCTGAAACTGGTGCATGGCGGTTATGATCATTGCTGGGTACTGAATACCGATGGAGACCTGAGCCAGGTAGCCGCTTCCGTCTATGATTCTGCCAACGGCCGCTTCATGCAGGTCTATACGACACAGCCGGGCATCCAGTTTTATTCGGGCAATTTCCTGGATGGCACCCTGCATGGAACGGGAGGAAACGTATACCCCCAGCACGCCTGCATCGTCCTGGAGACGGAACACTTTCCGGATTCCCCCAATCAGCCATCCTTCCCTTCCACCGTATTAAATCCGGGAGATACCTTTCATTCCAGCAGTATCTATAAGTTCTCCGTAAAGAAATAACCGCTGCCGATTTAGCGTTATTTTAACGTTTCCGGGTTAGGGGAAATAGTTATTTTTGGCGAAAGTTATACCTTTGCCGCCTGATTAACCGGATTGAAACAAAAGGATTTATGAAAAAATTAGTGACTTTCTGCTGTGGCATGCTCGCCATGATAACCATTGCAAAAGCGCAGGCCCCTTCCCAGATCATCAAGCATTCACATGATTTTCTTGTCGTACAATTGTCCTATGACGCCTGGGCAGGCGCACCGGACAGTATTCATACCGGCGGGCTTTCCCGCGGTGTGAACATCGCACTCATGTATGATTTCCCACTGAAGGAAGGTTCGCACCTGAGTGTGGCCCCGGGTCTTGGCATCAGCAGCAGCAATATCTTTTTCGATCATCAGACGGTGGCCATCGGCCAGGTAAACCCCACCCTGAATTTTAACCCTGACAGTGTTTACAAGCATTATAAATTAGCCACCGCTTTTCTGGAGATCCCCATAGAACTACGATACCGCGCCTTTCCCGACAATGCGAACAAAGGCTTTAAAGCGGGTATCGGCCTTAAATTCGGGACATTGCTCAATGTGCATACCAAAGGAAAAAAGATCGTTTCCGGGGGCAAGCAGACGGAGAAAATAAGCAATAAACGCTATTTCCAAACCTGGCGCGCCGTGGCCACCGCACGTGTTGGCTGGGGTAATTTTTCGGTATTCACCAATTATACGGTCACTTCTTTGTTGAAAGCGGGCACCGGTCCCACCATCAATCCTGTGCAGGTAGGGATCTGTCTCAGCGGGCTATAACCAGTTGTCATCGACCATCATTGATTCTTTGATAACCCGGTTCTCCCTCCCGCCGTGGTCAACGTCACCGTCATGATGTTACAGGCATCATTCCAGTCAGGCTTATTGGAGTCATATACACTGAAAACCATTTGCAGTCGCCTGCCATGATCTTGTACCCATTTGTTGGGAAATTCAAAACCAAGGTATGCTCCTTGGGTTAAACCACCCCAATGATTACCATAGTAGACCGTCCTCCAGGGGCCCCAGGGTGCAGATGCTTCAAATATGCCCAGGTTACCCGCAGGCCCGTGACAATCGGTGAGGATATAAGACGCCAGCCCTTTATTATAGACGATGACCGGGAAAGGGATATCGTCTTTATTATCCACCCCCTGGAAGACCGGCCGCATACGGGAAGTATCATTGCTCCACAGCGGTGCATCATCACTTCCCATCCCGCTAAAGCTGGCATAATCTTCCGGATGTTCGAGCCTGTTTTCAGGTACCCGGATCAGGTAAATGCTATGGGTTTCATCTCCCGTCTTAAAACCGGCGATATATACGTAGGCATGCTTTGCGCCCTGATATCCCCTGTCATAATGGAGAAAGGACACCGGTTTAAAACGGCCCCGCTTGAAACTAACCGGTGTCTTTGACCAGGAGCGACCCCGGTCGGTTGATTTGATCAGCGCAATGGTACAATACGGGAATTTACGGTTTTGCATATTCTCCCAGCCATACAAAATATTGCCTATCGCCAGCAACCCCGAGATCTTTCCTTTATGCGAACCGGGTGGGCCGTAATAAACATCCTTTCCACGCCAGTGACCTGGCTTCCCTTGTAGTCGTGCGATCCCCCAACTCACTTTTTCAGTGCCGGAGAATCCCTTCCCATCGCCCCAGGCGGTATACAGGCCGTTATTCGCCGCCCAGGTGACGGGCCAGATATCGCTGCCCTTTGCGGCTGACCTGACGGTATTAAAATGGAATTTTATTCCTGTAATAAAATGGCTGTAGGGATAAGGCGAAGCAGAAGCAGAAGGCGCCTGAGCGGATGCCTCTGAGACCATAACACAGGCGCAGAAAATCAAAGAAACAAATAATCTGCCTGCAGTTGATATATTTGATTGATGCGTTTTCAAATCGATCGGTTAGAATAAGATACTTTCACAAAGTAAAGCCTTTTTTTATGGTTCCGGATAAATGGATCCAAACAAGGGGTTGCCATAAAACAGTTAATAGAGATCCGTCACCGGACTACCATTCTACCACATCGCCCGCAGCCATTCCGGTATCCGCATTCCAATTGCCAGAACTTCCATCAGGGCAACGCAAATGCCACATAGCTGTCCCCCGAAGGGGTATCCAGTTTCCCGCCGCCACAGGCGATCACGAGATATTGCTTCCCGCTTACTTCATAGGTGGCGGGCGTAGCATAACCCGCGGCCGGCAGGGGGGCTTCCCATAAAAGCTTCCCGCTCGTCTTATCAAAGGCGCGCACTTTCCCATCAAGGGTAGCGGCGATAAACACCAGGCCACCGGCTGTCACCACGGGGCCTCCGTAGTTTTCCGTACCGGTGATGGGGATACCTCTCTTTACCAGCGCCTTATATTCCCCCAGAGGGATCTGCCATTTTGTTTCTCCGGTATTCAGATCAATGGCCGTCAGGGTGCCCCAGGGTGCTTTGTTGGCGGGATAGCCTTCTTCGGTACGGAATTTATGATAGCCGGTCATCGTATAAGGCATAAAAGGCGGCTGCTCATCATGAGTAGCTGTCTCTTCCCGTGCTGAATCCTGATAGGCCATCTTCCCTTCTTTGAGACGCAAAAGATAGGCCACCACAGATTTTTTATCCTGTGCAGGCA
>DASULB010000162.1:0-12405 GCA_036278455.1 Chitinophagaceae bacterium
CAGCAGGGAAAGGCTTCCTATTACGCGGATAAATTCAAAGGCCGGCGCACCGCCAGCGGAGAGAAATTCCGCCAGCACAAGCGAACGGCCGCCAGCCTGACGATCCCGTTGGGAACCAAAGTGCGGGTCACCAATCTGGAAAATGGGAAAAGCGTAAAAGTGCGGATCAATGACCGCGGACCCTATGTCAAAGGACGTATCCTGGACCTGTCCAAGAAGGCCGCCAGAAGGATTGATATGCTCCGGGAGGGTGTCGTCCCGGTGCGGCTGCGGTACAAACTGAAAAAAAACCACCGTTAAAGAGGGTACTACCCGCGCGCCGGGTTGTAATTTTAGTGCTGTATCTTGAATACAAAAACGATCTCCCCGAACTGCACCACAGGGGCGTCGGGGCTGGCGTTGAATTTAACCTCTTTGATCTTTTTCTCTGCCAGACGGCTGATGGTCGGATTATCCGCGCTGATGATGTGATACCCTACGATATTTCCCTGCTGGTCCACCTTGATGCTTAGTTTGACTTTCCCCGGTTCGTTGAATGCGCCTTCGCGGGAGGGATACTGCACGATCTGCCGGCCACCGAGCCGGTAGCTGAGACTGTTGCCGCCCAGACCGGAATAAGTGCCGTTGTGGTTGGTCGCGGTGGGATTACCGTTGGCGGCGCCCTGGTCACCCGGTTTGCCGGTAAGTCCTTCACCCGTGGCGTCGTTGGAGGCGCCGGCGTTGTTGCCGCTGCTGTTGCTGTTGGCGGTGCCGCCGCTGTAGATGGCCTTGGGTTTGGGGGGCGTAGGCTTTGGCTCCACGGGGGCATCGGGACGGGGATGACGTGTGGTGTGTTTGGTGTTTTCCTTGAGGTCTTTGGAAAAGGCCGGATCTTTCTTTTTTTCGCTCAGTTTCTTGATGACCGGCGCATCGGCTGTATTCTGCGTCATGATGTCTTCGCTGCGTCCGCCCGTCCGGTCACTGGCGGGGCTGGCCTGTGCCTCATGGGTCTTCACATTCTGCAGGGCGGCCGGATTGGGACTGAGCGGTTGGATGGTGCCCGTTCCTTCGGTTGAGGTTCCCAGGTTGATCTCCATGCCCATGTCCTGGTTGGGCAGGGGAGGGGGCACGGAGAACCCTGCCAGCACACAGGCCCCTATCAGGATCCCGTAGGTAACCAGCGACCAGATCAGGGCTTTCGTATTTTTCTCTTTTTCCGGTTGGCTCATCATGCAACGGTTTATGGCAATCGCTACGGTTCAATTAATCATGATCTCCGACCATGATCCCCAAAATTAAACAATTTAACAGCCACAGGCAAACACCTGTCTATTTTAACGCAATATTCACAGCGCTTATTTTGGCGGGATTCCCGTCCCCTGACCGGGTCACCGCTAAAACGACCGGCTCTCAAATTCACCGGTGGGCGAAATCCGTTTGGTAATCCCCCCGGATCCGTTCCATCGGCGGGTTGTAATAGCCAAATCTCACCTCCGGGAATTCTTCCCCGATAGCCTCCATCAGTTGTTTTACGCCCAGCCGTTCACCGGTTTCGGCGGTGCCGGTCAGCTCCAGGTACCAGTCGGGATCGATGTTGAAATTCCGCCACTGGATCATGTTGAGGCCGGTATCCCGGATGAAATTCCTGAGGGCTTCATATTCTTCCACGCTGTCGGTCATTCCGGGAAATACAAAATAATTGATGGACGCCCATCCGCCGTGTTTCCTGACGACCCTGAGACTTTCGGTCACGTCCTCAAAGCTGTAATTATTCGGACGGTAATAAGCGGTATAGACAGCCTCCCTGACCGAATTCATGCTGACGCGGATGCTGTCCAGTCCCGCCTCCATCAGCTTTTCCACAGCGGCGGGCATGCTGCCGTTGGTATTGATGTTGATGCTTCCGGCGGACGTGTGCTTTCGTATCTGAATAATGGCCTCACGGATGGTTTGCCACATCAACAGGGGCTCGCCCTCACAACCCTGTCCGAAGCTTACAACCGGATAAGGGGCGGAGACCAGGTGAGGAACCGTATATTCCACGATCTCCTCGGCGGTCGGCCGAAAAGTAAGCCTGTCCTGCGAGGAGATGATGTCTTCTTCTTCCGGCTGGAAAGAAATGCAGCCGATGCAGTTGGCGTTGCAGGCGGGCGAACTGGGGACCGGACATTCCCACCTGCCCAGAAAGTAATTGCGGGCGGCGGGGCAGTGATACCGCAGTGAGCAGTTCTCCCCCAGGTGCCGGACCAGCCGGTTTTCCGGATAATGCTGCATGAGCGAGGCGGTCGCCTCTTCTATCAGCTTTTCATTATAACCGCTGCTTTCCTGCCGGATGTCCGCTTCGATGCGGACGGCGGGAACATAAAAACCTCCTTTGTGCCAGCCCACCGCGGTATAGCAAAACAAGGGCAGTGTCGGCGCCCCCGGGGCCGTTTCATAGGCGGCCAGGTAAAATCCCGTGTGCGCCGGTGGTATAAAAGCCGCTACGGCGGCGCCTTTTTTGCAAAGCCGCATGTCGCCCGTACGGGCATCTATGCCGATCCCCGTGCGTCCGGGCAGTGCATACAACTGTCCGCCTTCGGGAAGCGGTATCCATTCATCCTTCGCGATGGGCACGGCATCCCGGCCGCTGCGGCCCGGGGCCAGCAGGCTGCGGTCCTCGAAGATCCGGCCCTCGCTGTCGGCGTAAAGCAGGTATGGACTGTGGGTGAGCGTCATATAAGCGGAACCTTTGTTGATCGTATGCCGACCGTTTACTGATTGTTCGTTCGTTAAAAATAAAACTTTCCGGGGTGCCATCCATGGTCAATTTATCCTGGCGGCTTCCCGTTTTCTGCGCCGGTTTCCTTCACGGCGTCTGCTGAGGATGTTCCGCATTTTCTGTGCCATCCAGCTGGCGGGTACAGAAAACATTGAAGTTTACCGCCTGGCTGACCTCAAAAGTTTTATCCAGGTCCAGCTGTACCACCCGGTTACTGGTGAAATCCAGCGTCAGCAGGTTATTGCGCAAAATTACGTGATTGAACCTGTTCCAGGGAAATAATTGTGACCTGAAGATGCGGGGAAACCAGATACCTTCTTCATTTACGCGCACGACAAAAGGCCTGTTCCACCTTTTTTCGATAAAATAGATCAGGACAAAGGCGACAGTCACCAGGATCATAAACACGCCGAAGAGGTTTTGTCCGTCCCCGAATAAAATCCACGCGTATACCGCGAAGGCCACCACCGTTACCAGCCTGATGACGCCGCCGAGCCCGGGGTATTTGTATTGTACTTTCGCGGCGAAAAAGGTATAGGCGATCTCAAAAATGGCCATTAACAGAAAAAGGATGCCCAGCCACGGCGGATAATGGCCTATCCTGGCTTCATACCACCCGTTCAGTAACAAAAAGCCGGCGGTGAAATGCAGCAGGGCCACGGGTAATTTCTTATTCCGGTGATAAGGGTTCCTGATGGGAAGATGAAAATCGGTCACGCTGCAATGCTTTTATTCGTTGTGAAATTAATTCAATGTAAAAAACGGCTTCCGGTAAACGGGGTGGGAGGGGAACACCGGTGGCAACCGCTGTTCCGGTATCTGATCGCACGCCACCGGCTTTGTTGATGGCAGTTTTCCATGCCCTTTGCCACCGGTGTCCATTCGCTTACGGGTCGTTTGATCAGTTCTTTTTATCCATTTATTCTCTTTTACCGATGGTGATCGACCGCTTCGGTTTTTTTGCCACTGCCTTCTGCGATCACTTCCTGACGCACCATCAGGTTGCATAACTTGAAGACGACCCTTGCACCGACGTTGGCATCGTATTCATCATGATCAAAACCCACTTCCACCACATCAAAGCCGATCAATTGCCTGCCGGTGTCCACCACCTTTTTCATCAGGTAAAAAAGCTCTCCGGACTCCATGCCGCCCTGTACCGGCGTCCCGGTATGCGGGCAAAGCTTTGGGTCCAGCCCGTCGATATCCAGGCTGAGATGGACCTGCGCGGGCAACTGTTCAATGATTTCATCGCAAATCGCACTCCAGGTTTCCCCCTCGTAGCGCCGCTCCTTCAGGTACTGGTCGAAAAAGACCCTGACCCGCTCCCCCTGCCGGCTGACCATGGAGAGTTCCTCCTGGCAATAATCACGCGCGCCCACGGAGACCAGCTTTTGGATCTGGGGTACCTCCTGCAGCGCATTGTACATGATAGAGGCGTGGGAATAAGTGAAATCCTCATAACCTTTCCTCAGGTCCAGGTGGGCGTCGATGTGCAGGATGCCGAACCCGGGGTATTGTTCGCCCAGGGCCCTGTAAAAACCCAGGGGCGTGCTGTGATCGCCGCCGATCAGTCCGACAAGCTTGTTTTTATTGAGTAGCTCACGGGTCTGTTTATACACCCAGCTGTTCAGTTCCTCGCCGCCTTTGTTCACCTCGTGAAGCCCGTTCTGCATGAATTCATTCTCCTCCAGGTTGCCTTCTTCCAGTTGAAAGTGTATGTACAGTTCCGCTTCCTTTCGCAAATAATCGCTTCGCATGAGGATGGCCTTTTCCACCGGCCGCATAAAGAATCCCTTTTGCCAACCTGTGGGGACATCCTGGTCGTAGAGGTCGATCTGTTGCGATGCCCTGAAGATGCCCTCAGGGGCCCGCGCGGTGCCTGTGCCATAGGAAACGGTTACCTCCCAGGGGACTGGCAGCAAAACCACGCGCGATTGTTCCTCGGAAAAGGGAAGGCCGAAGATGTTGTTGTTCGCGGAAGCCGGTGCGTTTGGGTCGAAGCCGGGTAAAGCCATTGCGTTGGTTTTAGCCTTGATCTCAGCGATGAATTTAGCCTTGATCCTGGCGTTAATTTGCGTTGATTTTAACGTTGATTTCGGTGCAAAGATACCGCTAAAACCCTTTGGGTCCTCGGGGTTCGCCCTTTTTACCGAATGACGACCTCCTCAAAAGCGCGGTCCACCACTATTTTTACAACGCCCAATGCAAAATTCCGGACGCCCAGACGGTGGACCTGTCCGTCGACCACGTATTCGGTAGCCTTGAAAGGCACGCCGTGAAAGATGATGCGAAATTTCCGGTAATCGGTCTGGTAATGGCCGATATACTTCTTTTTGAACCTGAGCTGCTGATGCTCGCGGATCTGTTTAAAACGGATTACGTTGTACTGGTCATCCAGATAGCCGTAATTGTCACCTGCGTCTTCATACAAAACACCATGGCAGTTTTCCTCGCTGTAATAGACATCCAGGGTCATCTCCATGACGGGCTTTTCCCCCACGTATTCCATCGCCGGATATTTGGGGATCACAGCGCCCGCCTTCACAAAGAGTGGCAGCTCGTTTAAAGGGGTGGCTACAGTGATCTCGCGCCCCCCCTTAAATTTTTGGTCGGTCCAGTAATGGAACCACTCGCCTTCGGGAAGATAAACGCTTTTCTCCGTCATGCCGGGTTCGCTGACATGGCTGATCAGCAGGTGGTCGCCCAGCATGAACTCGCTGTCGCGGTGGTAGGTATTCGGGTCGTTCTGGGCTACAAAGCACAGGGGACGCAGCATGGGGGTGCCATGGGTGGCGTATTGCCAGAAAGTGGTATACAGGTAAGGGAGCAGCCGGTAGCGGAGCCTGAGGAACTTCCGGGCGATGGTTTCCACTTTTGTGCCGAAGGACCATGGGTCCTGGTCGAAATTGGTCTCATTGCTGGCCGAATGGGTGCGCATGAAGGGATGGAAGGTGGCCAGTTGCAACCAGCGGATGTATAATTCACCGTCGGGTTCCCCGATAAATCCGCCAATGTCGCTGCCCGCGAAAGAGATGCCGGATATGGCCAACCGCTGGCACATCACCGAAGAAAGCCACAGATGCTCCCAGGTCGCCTGGTTATCGCCGGTCCACACAGAGGTCCACCGCTGCGCGCCGGAATAGCAGGAACGGGTGATGACGAAGGGACGGTGCGGCATCAGGTGTTTTTTTATGCCGTCGGCAGTGGCTTTGCTCATCATATGGCCGTAAACGTTATGCGCCTTCCGGTGGCTGCAGGGATCCCCGTCATAAGCGTGGCGGACATCCTCCGGAAAGGTGCTGATCTCAAAGACCGCCGGCTCGTTCATGTCGTTCCAGATGCCGCGGACGCCAATGTCCGCCATCTTTTTGAAGAGTCCGCCCCACCACTTACGCACTTCGGGGTTGGTGAAGTCGGGGAACACGCATTTTCCGGGCCACACATCCCCTTCCATCAGCGCGCCGTCGGCACGTTTGCAGAAATGTCCTTTTTCCACGCCCTGCTGGTAAACCCAGTAGTCAGGGTCGGCCTTGATGCCGGGATCGATGATGGCCACGATCTTGAAGCCTTTTTCGGCCAGCTCGCCAATCAGGGCAGCCGGGTCGGGGAAATTCTCTTCCGAGAAGGTAAAACAGCGGAAGCCTTCCATGTAGTCGATATCCAGGTGGATGGCGTCACAGGGAAGATGGCGGTTGCGGAACTCGGCCGCGATCTCCTTCACCCGGGTATCAGGAAAGTAGCTCCAGCGTGATTGCTGATAACCCAGCGCCCATAACGGCGGCAACTGGGGGGTGCCGGTGATCCGGGTATATTGTTCAGCCACCTGCAGCAATTCAGGGCCGTAAATGAAGTAATAGGTCATCTGGCCGCCTCTGGCCCAGAAACTGGATGCTTCGGGTCGTTCATGACCAAAATCAAAAAGCGTACGGAAGGTATTGTCAAAGAAGATGCCATAGCCGATACCATGATGCAGCCCGTAATAAAAGGGGATGTTTTTGTACAGCGGATCGGTGTCTTTTTTGAATCCGTATTGGTCCGTGCCAAAGTTTTCCGTTCGCTTTCCCTGCAGGTTCAGGTCGGTGGGCTTGTCCCCGAGGCCGTAGAAGCATTCCCCTTCCTGTATTTGTTTGCTGCAGTATACGATCTTGCCGCCTTTCTGCAGGTAATACTGCCAGTGAAAGCCCACCTCATCCTTGTTGATGAGGTTGCCCTTTTTATCGGAGATCGTGATCTTCATGTTCTCTTTTTCGATCAGGACGTTCACTTTGGAGGTGGCGATCACAAAAGCATCATCCAGCTCTTTGATCTCAAAGGAAATGATGGCCTCTTTTAATTCGGGGACGATGGCGTAAGAAAAATCGCGTTTGAAGATCCCGTCGGCGGCGTACCGGAAGCGGATGATCCTGTCGGAAACAATCTTTACTTCAAGGATGGTTTCCGATGTGTGGAAATAAAAAGCGTTCCCTTCTTTTTCCCAGTGCTGCACCGCATCGGGGAAATATTTGATCGAATATTTATTTTCCTGTATCATTGGTTGCATTACAAAACGTTCTTTTGGCAGGTGAGCATATTTTTTTGAACAAATTTCTTTTGGGTTTGGGACAAATGTAGGATTATTCTTTGGCCTTCAAAGAATTCGGCAGCTCCCCTGCATATCTTGTGGAAAACCCGATCCGGGCAATGCGTCCTTTGGCGCCTGCAAGAAAGACACTGCTGCCTTCCCGGGCCCTTTGGACAACATTGAATCCCTGCCGGCTGATCTGCTTCCAGGTATGCCCGCCATTGGTGGACACCCCGGTGCCCGAGGTGCCGGTGGCAAAAAGCGTGTCACGCGAATGATAAGTCACCGAGGACCGGTAACCGTGTGGCCCGATGATGGGTTTTTTCCAATGGCTGCCGCCATCGGTGGTGATCAGGGCGTTTGCGAGCCTGACGCTGTCGGCGGCATAATCGCCCCCCACGCAGAAGCCGTTGTCGGGATCAAAAAAGGCCACGGAGAAAATACCCGTGCTGTTCTTGCCCTGCAGCATCCCCGTAGGCACCGCCTTCCACCTGCGTCCGAAATTTTTGGAACGAAGCACCCGTGCAACGCTGCCGCCTGTTCCGATCCAGAGTCGTCTGCCCAGGGATGCGATGGCCGAGTTGCTGGCAGCGAAGGATGCCTCGCCGGCCTCGGCCAGAGGCCTGTCTTTTCGCGGCAGGGCCTTCCAGTGCTTTCCGCCGTCGCGGGTGCCCAGGATAAGAAAGCGCCCCCTGATGGGATCGCCATAGGCAATGCCATGCTTTTTATCGCGGAAAGTCATCCCGTCCAGGAAAACGGCGGTGTCACGGTTGGTGTAAACCTTTTTCCAATGGGCGCCGGCGTCGGTGGTCCGAAAAATAAAAGCAGGGGCGCCGGCGACAGCCACCACGGCACTCCCGGTATCAAACGCCGCCATGCTCCTGAGGTCCAGTTTTTCACCGCCCGGCACGACCGACCAGCGCCAGGTCTTTCCACCATCGGTGCTACGGCCTACGTGACCGGCCGATCCGCATACCCAGACCACCGAATCGCTCAGCGCACTGACCGCCCTGATGGAAGTAGGTGTATTTTCAGTAAGCAACCGGATCGTAAATCCCTGCCCGCCACCTGTGCCGTTCACGGGAGCCTGACCACGACTGTCCCGGATCAGACAGCACGAGAGCAGGAGCACCCCCGCGAGACGCGAAAGTGTGCTGAAAAAGGCGCTAGTAAGTCTCGTTTTCCAAAAGTCCGGGCTTTTCATGTTCAATCTTTAGCAACAATTCACCGAACAATGTGTTCGCCCAGGCAAACCATTTGCGGGTAAATTTGGCCGGGTTGTCCTGGTTGAACGACTCATGTATGAAACCGGTTCCGGCATTGGTGGTCTTCAGCCAATGCAGGCATTTTTTGATCTCCTCATCGTCTTTTGTGGTCATGGCGCGCAGGATGATGCTCATGGGCCAGATGTTATCCTCCAGGGTGTGGGGACTGCCGCTGCCTTCGGCGTATTTTCCTTTGAAGAAGTAGGGGTTGCTTCCGCTGAGCACGAATTTCCGGGTGTGCTGATACAACGGATCATCCTCGGCGGCCGCACCCATGTAAGGCAATGCCAGCAGGCTGGGTACATTGCTGTCGTCCATGAACAGATGATTGCCAAAACCGTCAGTCTCATAGGCATACATATCGCCGACGTCAGGGTGATTGACAACGGCGTATTTTTTGAGCGCGGCAGCCACTTCATCCGCCAGATCGCGGCACTGCCCGGCAAAAGCCCGGTCGCCGCTTATTTTGTCACTCATTTGGGCGAGTTGCTTCAGGGAAACCACCGCGAACAGGTTGGAGGGGATTAAAAACGGGAAAATGGTGGCGTCGTCCGAGGGGCGAAAGATCGAAACAATCAGGCCGTCGGGTTTGATGGGGTTGCCATAGCCGCCGCCGGGCACCGTATCGGTGGACCAGGAAGTGACCCTGCCAAAAGAGTAGGGGCCTTTGCCGTTTTTGCGTTGCTGCACGATCATGGTTTGTACCGCCAGCTTCATTGCCTGCAGCCACTGCTTGTCAAAAGGCCGGGTGTCACCGGTGTCCCTCCAATAGCGGTAGGCCAGCCGTATGGGATAACAGAGTGAATCAAGCTCCCACTTGCGTTCATGGAGCCAGGGCGTCATTTTGGTCAGGTCCTTGTCCCACTTGCTGCCGGTGGGGCCGTCGTTGAAAGCGTTGGCGTAAGGGTCGATCAGGATGCATTTGGTCTGCCGGTTGATGACCCCCGCGATAAGTTCCTGCAGCTTGCTATCCTGTTTCATCAGCGGCAGATAAGGCCAGACCTGGGCGCTGCTGTCCCTGAGCCACATGGCGTGAATGTCGCCGGTGATGACAAAAGTATCAGGTCGACCGTCCCGGGTTTTAAAGAAGACCGTTGTGTCCAGCGTATTGGGAAAACAATTGCCAAACATCCAGGCCAGCTCCCTGTCTTTGATCCGTTGTTGCATCCGGGTGATGGTCTCCTCCACGGCCGGGCTGGTAAACCGGCGTTTGCCGGCCGCTATCCTGACGGTCGGAAAGGGGGGTGGAACGGCTCCCTGTAACAGGGAAGGGACAGCGAAGGCTGCCCCCGTCAGGGCTGATTGCCGGATAAATTTTCTTCTGTGCATAAAAATATTTTTGACCAAATTACATATTTTCAGCTTTTGGGCGGTAATTTGCGTGCCGCCGGCTTCGCTTCTGTCCGCCCGAAGAGTCCCGGAAAGACCGCCTTTCAAGCGTTCCGGCGGGATACGGCAGCGGGCCGGCCGCTGTAAAATAAGGTTTATCCCCCGGTGGTGAATAACTTAGATGGCAGATATTTCCCCCAAAAACTTACTTTTGCGCATTATATTACTAAAGGAGTTAGCAGGAAAACGATATTTCACAATCAGAACATGGCTCAGACAAAAGAAAAAGACCTTTTCGCGGCGTATGACGACGCATCGATCCGTTCCCTGGACTGGAAAGAACACATCCGGTTACGGCCGGGTATGTACATCGGTAAGCTGGGAGACGGCAGCAGTGCAGATGACGGCATTTATGTGCTGATCAAGGAAGTAATAGACAATGCCATTGATGAGTTCACCATGGGATTCGGCAAACAGGTGGACCTTTCCATCACTGAACATGGCGTGACCGTCAGGGACTACGGGCGGGGCATCCCGCTGGGAAAAGTGGTGGATGTGGTGAGCAAGATCAATACAGGCGCTAAATACGACAGCAAGGTGTTTCAGAAGTCGGTGGGGTTAAATGGCGTGGGCACCAAGGCGGTCAACGCGCTGTCGTCTTATTTTAAAGTGCAGTCCGTGCGGGAAGGGAAAATGAAAACGGCGGAATTTGCGCGCGGCGAACTCACGAATAATCCCCGGGAAACCAAGACAGGCGAGCCAAATGGTACCATTGTTACGTTCATCCCGGACAAGGAGGTGTTCAAAAATTTCCGTTACCTGCCGGAATACCTGGAAAACCAGATCTGGAACTACTGCTACCTCAATGCGGGCCTTGTCATTCATTTTAACAACAAGAAATTCCAGTCGAAAAATGGCCTGCTGGACCTGTTGGGTAACAAGGTCAACGAAGAGGAGATCCGCTACCCGATCATTCACCTGACGGGAGATGACATCGAGGTGGCGCTGACCCATACCAATGATTACGGAGAAGATTATTACACCTTTGTCAACGGGCAGCATACCACCCAGAATGGTACGCACCTGATCGCCTTCCGGGAAGCGTACGTGAAAACGATCCGGGATTTTTTCAAAAAGGATTATGACGCGACCGATATCAGGGCCTCTATTTGCGCGGCGATCTCCGTACGGGTACAGGAACCGGTATTTGAATCGCAGACAAAGACCAAGCTGGGTTCCCAATATGTGTTTGAAGGCGGCCCTACCATGAAAAATTTTGTGGGTGAGTTCATGGGCAAGGCCCTGGATGATTACCTGCACAAACATCCCGGGACGGCGGAGGCGCTGAAGAAGCGCGTGGAACAAAGCGAAAGGGAGCGCAAGGAAATGGCAGGCATCAAAAAGCTGGCCAATGAGCGTGCTAAAAAGGCCAACCTGCACAACCGCAAATTACGGGACTGCCGTGTTCACTATAATGATGAGATACCCGAGGGCAAGAACAAGGCTGCCCTGGATGGGAAGCGTGCGGATACGACGATCTTTATCACGGAAGGAGATTCGGCCAGCGGTTCTATCACCAAGTCAAGGGATGTGGGGACGCAGGCGGTGTTCAGCCTGCGCGGCAAGCCGCTCAATTGTTTCGGGCTGAAAAAGCGGGTGGTCTATGAAAATGAAGAATTCAATCTTTTACAGCATGCCCTGAACATAGAGGACGGACTGGAAGGCTTGCGGTACAACAACATTGTCGTGGCTACCGACGCGGACGTGGACGGCATGCATATCCGGCTGTTACTGCTGACCTTCTTTTTGCAGTTTTTCCCCGACCTGGTGAAGGGCGGGCATGTGTATATCCTGGAAACACCCCTGTTCCGCGTACGCAACAAAAAAGAAACGATCTATTGTTATGATGAACAGGAGAAGCAGGAGGCCATTGAAAAACTGGGCGGCAAGCCGGAGATCACCCGGTTCAAAGGGCTGGGGGAGATATCACCCGAGGAATTCGGCAGGTTTATCGGTGAAGACATGCGCCGCCAGCCTATTTTGGTGAACAAGGATACCCTTATTCCCAAACTGCTTGCCTATTATATGGGCAAGAACACCCCTGAACGGCAAAACTTCATTATTGACAGCCTGAAGGTGGAAAAAGACCTGGTGGAGGAAAACTGAAAAGAACTGAGAAGAACTTTATGGAAAATTTAATTCATATCACTTTTGACGCCGCCGGCGCCGAGCGCCTGAAAGAAAGTTTCGGGCTGGATGATATCATCGCAGGCGAGGTGCGGGTGCTGGAGGACGACCTGGCTTATGGCCCCCTCAAAAAAGGCACCACCGGGACGGAGCCCGGCCGGGACCAGTGGTGGGCCGCCATTACCGGCGGGGAGCCGTATGAAAAAACGGCGCGGGATCATGAACTGCTCGGTGACCTCTCTCAGCAGATGCGCACGGACGAAAACAGCGAGATCTGGATCTGGGCCGCCCAGAACGCCCGGGATGTCTGCGGCTATTAC
>DASULB010000163.1:0-3215 GCA_036278455.1 Chitinophagaceae bacterium
GTACCTCTTATTCTTCCAAAGGTGACGCCAGGCTATTTTCAGATGGGTTTTAAACATAATCATCATCATTTAATGCGATCTCAATATTTTTTTTATCTATTCAAACATGAACACCCGGCGATACGCAACGATTCGCCCGAAGTCCTCATTCATATTTCAACGCATTTACAGGACTGGCCCTGACTGCCTTCCAGGACTGTAAACTTACGACTACTACAGTCAGTACAATCGATAACACCCATGCAATGACAAAAGGCCCTACCGGCATATCAATCCTGTAGGCAAAACCATTTAACCACCTCGTGGCAAGCAGCCAGACAACCGGCCATGCAATAATATTGGCAATCAATACCAGCCAAATAAAGTTCTTGGTCAGCATTTGCAGAATGTCTGTTACCGATGCTCCCAATACTTTTCTGATGCCTATTTCTTTTGTTCGCTGCTTTGCCGTAAAAGCGACGATCGCCAACAAACCCATTAGAGCGATCGAAATAGCGATCACCGAGAAAGAAAAAATAAGTTGTTCCAGACGGTTATATTTTAACAAAAGATGTGCAAAATCATCGTCTACAAAAGAGTAGCGAATGGGATGTCCCGGTTCGATACGTTTCCATGCGCTTTTGATGCCGGCCAGTGTCGCTGAGATATGGCGGGGATCAAGTCTGACTATGATTCTCCCACCTGATTGCCACGGACAATAATTGGCGATGCTGTATATGGTGGGAAGTACCGGAACCGCAAAGCCCGCGACATGAAAATCATGCACTACACCGATGACCCGGTATGGCCTTGCCTGGCATAATTCAGGAAATACCTGTGCACCGACCGGATTTTCTAACCCTAATTTCCGGACGGCGGATTCGTTAATAATAGCGGAATTGATGGTATCTACCGGTCGACTGGCCGAAAAGCCCCTCCCGGAAAGGATCTTAACCCCAATGGTGTTGAAATAATCGGCACTTACTTTTACCGCGCTCAAACGGTAAGCATTGCCGGCATGCAGGTATTGATTCGTGGTTGTATCTAATGGCTCCGTATTTCCCGGGACCATAGTCGTTTTTGCCACTGATTCGACACCGGGGATGCTCAGAAGCATATTTTTGACCAAAGAGAACTTCTTATCACGGGTATCCTGGATAGTTTGTATGGTCAGCAATTGTGAGGTTTGAAGCCCCAGGTCCCTTGTTTTCATGTAACGCATCTGGGAGTAAATGATCAGGATACCGATGATAAACAGCGTCGAAACTGCGAACTGGACCACAATCAGGACGTTTCTGAAAAATTTACCTTTCCTTCCGGCCGAAAAGTTCCCTTTTAAGGATACCGCGGGCGTAAAATGAAAAAGATAAACGGCAGGATAGATTCCCGATAGGATGACGACGCCTGCCAGTGAGATACCAATTTGTGCAAAAATATTAAAATGATGATAATCCTTCCACAAGGAAAGATGCAGTCCATACGCGCTGTTAAATAACGGTAAAAGCAACTCGGTCAAAATCAGGGAGAGAAATAAGGCAACGATGCATTGAACGACTGTTTCAATAAAAAACAGTCCCATGAGTCTTGACCGGCTGGATCCTAAAACCTTCCGGACACCCACCTCCCGTGCACGGCTCATGTTACAGGCAACCGAAAGGTTGGTGAAATTTACCATTCCGCTTACCAACAATAAAACAGCCAACAGAAAAAGTATCCATACCGTATTGATATTGCTTTTTTGATGTTTTGAAAAATTATGCAGGTCAGGCATCGCATCGGCCACCAGGGCATCCTGATTTCCTTCGGACCTGAATTGGGCAAGGGTTTTATTTCCCTCTTTAAGGTGGAGGTCGTAGTATATCTTATTCAGGCCGGCTTGTAACTTATTGGAAGATACGGGGCCCATGGTTAACACGAATGTTTTATATACATAGGCGCCCCAATGGTTATTAAGTTTCAAGAACGGATCAACCCAGACCGCTTTAATAGGCATTGCCGAAGGACCTTTCGGTGTCGCCATAATGCCTGTTACCGTCACGGGAAAACTATTGTATATTTTCAGCGTTTTTCCCACCGGATCTTCATCCCCAAATAAGGTGCGGCTGACTTCAGGTGTCAGTACCAACGATCCCGGTTTTTCCAGTACGGTACGGGGATTCCCCTCCAATAGCTTATAAGGAAATACGGTGAAGAATGCTGAATCCGCAGAGGCGACATCATCGACATAAAAACCCTGGTTGCCGATATTAAAAAGCGTTTTTTGACCCCAATACCCAACGTCTGTAACATGATGAATCACAGGAGAATTACGCTGAAGCAAACTACCAAGCGGTTCCGGCGTCACCACCAGATAATCGCCGCCTGCCCGTATTTGGGATATCCGGAATACCTGCTTTAATTGTGGGTTCCATCTGTCATAGCTGAACTCATAATTCAGGTATAACAGTAAAAGTAAAAAGCAGGTCAATCCAATTGTCAACCCACCAATGTTGATGGCAGCATAACCCTTGTTTTTCCAAAGGTTACGTAAGGCGACTTTTAAATAGTTTCTGAACATGATTTCCAGTTTATCAGCCATGAGTTGATCCTGCCGAAAGAAGGATTCGATAGTTTTTTCAAGAGCCTGATGTTAAATGAGCTCTGCTGCATTGTCCTTGTTCACTTTCTCATTCAATACCATGCCGTCTTTTAAAAAGATAATCCGTTGTGAGAATCCCGCATCATGCGGCGAATGGGTGACCATCACGATCGTGGTGCCATTTTCATTTAATTCACAAAGTAGCTCCATAACCTCATTTCCATGAGAGCTGTCCAGGTTACCGGTAGGCTCATCGGCCAGTATCAGGCCAGGCTTGTTGATCAGAGCACGAGAGACAGCCACACGCTGTTGCTGCCCCCCAGAGAGTTGTTGGGGAAAATGATTACGCCGTCCGGTAAGGTTCATACGTTCCAGCATTTCCTCTACCCGTTGCCTGCGTTCCTTTACATTCACCTTGGCATAGATCAGCGGTAATTCAATATTCTCAAAGACGCTCAATTCATCAATGAGATTGAAATTCTGAAACACAAAACCCATGTTTTCCTTCCTGAAACGGGAACGTTCTTTCTCGCTTACCGTGGTGAGTTCTGTCGTTCCAAAGAGATAGTTCCCACTCTCGGTTCTGTCAAGCAGCCCCAGTACATTCAACAGGGTCGACTTTCCACAGCCCGAAGGCCCCATGATGGAGACAAATTCA
>DASULB010000164.1:0-2051 GCA_036278455.1 Chitinophagaceae bacterium
TGCTGAGAAATTTTAAACCAGGTGGCGATTTTGAGTACAGGACCATGTACAAGCCCGTGCCCGAGGCAATCGACACATTTTATGCGGAGTATACCTCCTCGGAGAAATGGAGTACTTTTTCCAATCCGCTGTTCACGGATAAAGGAGCCGATCCGTGGGTGGCTTATAAGGACGGTATGTATTATTTTACCTATACCAGAGGAGGAAGCATTGTTTTATACGCGACAAAGAAGATGTCTGAACTGAAGAATTCTTCTCCTGTCACGATATGGAGACCACCTTCCGGTACTAAGTATTCCCGTAATATCTGGGCACCTGAACTGCATTTTATTGATCATAGATGGTATGCTTATTTTGCCGCTGACGGAGGAAAGGATGTTGATCATCGCATGTTTGTCCTGGAAAATTCTTCTCCGGATCCTTTACAGGGAACCTGGGAATTTAAGGGCGAACTGAAAGAGCCTGCCGATCAATGGGCCATTGATGGCACGATCCTGGAATACAAAGGGCAACTTTATATGATATGGTCAGGGAAAACAAACGGTACTTTCCCGCAGGATCTGTACATCGCCAAGATGAGCAATCCTTATACCCTGGAAGGGAGCCGCGTCCTGATCTCCACACCCGATCATGATTGGGAAGAAAATGGGGCGCCTATTAATGAAGGCCCTGAGATATTAAAAGGTGGGGACGGGAATGTATTTATCATTTATTCAGGCAGCGGCTACTGGAAGGATGATTATTGCCTTGGTATGCTGAGCCTAAAGCCTGATGGTGATCCGTTGAATCCGGCAGACTGGACAAAATCTGCGCAACCGCTGCTTGAAGAAAGTGCTGCTTCAGGCGCATACGGTACCGGTCATTGCGGCTTTTTTAAATCACGTGACGGATCAGAAGATTGGATTATTTATCATGCGCGATCGTACCCGAACGGCGGGAATGCCAATCCCCGCAACCCGCGGATACAAAAAATTGCATGGAATGCAGATGGAACACCTGATTTTGGAACACCGGTTAAGATTAACGAAAACATGGAGGCGCCTTCCGGTGAGTTTTAGGTTAAACAGAAAAGGATGTCAATGTGTTTAAAGAATGCCTGTATCAAGTCTTAACTTAAAAAGACTATGATTATTCTATGATACAGTGCTTTTGTGTCTTTCGGTTTGGCAGCAGATGATGGCATGCGAAATGTGGGATATTAACCTGTATAGTGTACATGCGTTTTTAAATATTGGAGAACGTTTCGAATATCACCGGAGCCTTACTATATTTTTAAATGAAGATACTTCTCAGGCTGATTCAAGCTTTCTTCTATACAAGCTGGGAGAGCATTTCATGTATTTCATAAATTGGCGATAAAAGAATTGCAGGCATTCATAACCGCAGGCGTAACCGATCTCATTCACCCGCAGATCCGTTTCCATTAAATATTTGCAGGCTATACTGATCCGGTATTCATTCAGAAAGCTAAAGAAGGGTTTTTGTGCGGCCTGGCTGAAAAACCGGGAAAAGGCACCTTCACTCATGTTCGTGATGCCTGCCATTTTCGCAAGGGTGATCTTCTCGGCATACTTTTCCCTGATAAAATTGTATACCGTTTCAATACGGGCGCTATTGGAATCATTGGAAAAGAAAGGCTTCTGGTCACAGAGTGTTTTAAACTCCTGGGTTTTTGCAAGATCATTCAGCAATTGCAGGAAGGTAATGAGTTTTTCGAACGGCGGAAGCCTCAGTAATTCAGCTTGCTTATCCCTGATCTCATTACCGATGTATTTGTCAAACTTAATCCCTTTGTTGGAAAGCATCAGCAACCTGTGTATGTTATCAAATTCAGGGATATGGCGCCAGGAGTTCTCCAGCAGATCCTCTTTCCACTGAATGACCAGCGATGAGTAAGGATGTTGCTTTTTCGAAGTGCTTTTCCAGCAATGTGGGATATTGGGTGCCAGCAGGGTAAGGTCCCCTTCTTCAAAATGATCAATGCTATTTCCAACATACCTTGTTCCATTGCTTTGGATCACCAGATTGATTTCATACTCGGAGTGAAAATG
>DASULB010000165.1:0-8156 GCA_036278455.1 Chitinophagaceae bacterium
TGAATATTAGAAGGGGAGAAGCTTCTATTTTCCTTTATTTGATCAATTTTACATCAAGTATGGTACGACCAATACAGAAGATTGTTCCCTGTACCAATTTAAAGATCAATTTGTTTGTAGAGGAGAATGTAAAAAATATTAGAGCCCTCTGGCTTGCAAAGAATTTGGAATTTTCCCGAAAGGGAAACTTAACATCGTTTGTTTTGCCGGTCATCGATGATTATGAGGTTGTGGAAATAAGAATTTGAACCTGAGCCAAGCTGATGCTCGTGAGTAAAAGTGCATTGAACTGAGGGCTGGTGGATGACTTGAGTAATATTTTTTTTGGAGAACTTGATATTAAAACTAAGAAAGTATGAGAAGAAACAATTTTAATACGTGGTATCCCATTGGTTTTGTATTAATGAGTTTACTTGGTATGCTGCTGTTAATACCTGCCTTATCTTTTGGAAATATAACGGACAGAACAGATACGCTACAAAGACCAGGTTTGCTTTCTTATATTAATGGAAGTGGTAAGACAGAGCCTGTTCGGACTTTAGGGGAATGGCAGATTAAGCGCAGACAAATATTGGATAGCATGCAAGCAGCTATGGGGCCGTTGCCCGCGAGATCAGGTCTTCCGCCCATGGAAATTCGATATGTAGACAGTGTGAAAGGGTTTGGATATGTTCGATATTCTATTCGTTTTACCGTAGCAAAAGGTGAGGTCCTTCCTGCTTATTTATATATCCCGGTGCAAAAGGGTAAAAAAACGAAATTACCTGCTATGCTTGCATTGCATCCTACAGGTACACTTGGTAAGAAGATTGTTGACGGCCAAAGCAGTGTGCAAAATCGTGCTTATGCCAGAGAGCTTGCCCAAAGGGGCTATGTGGTGATAGCGCCGGATTACCCCGGCTTCGGCGACCTAATTGACTATAATTTTGAGGCGGATCGGTACGTATCGGGAACAATGAAAAATATCTTTGATGATATGCGCTGCGTAGATCTGTTACAATCAAGGGCGGACGTTGATCCGGAACGCATCGGCGTCATAGGGCATTCACTTGGAGGTCACAGTGCCCTGTTCGTTGCCGCGTTTGACACACGTTTGAAAGTAGTCGTATCCAGCTGTGGATGGACTTTAATGCACTATTATTTTAATGGGGATACGCTGTCTGCGCAAAAAAATGGTGGAAAGTTATGGCCCTGGGCACAAGAAAGATATATGCCTTTAATTCGGGCAAAGTATAATCTTGACCCGAATAAAGTGCCCTTTGACTTTGACGAAGTAATAGCTGCCATCGCTCCCCGTGCTTTCTTTTCCAATTCTCCCTTATTTGACGCCAATTTTAATGTAAACGGCGTAGAGATTGGGATGAAGCGGATATCGGAGGTTTACCATTTTCTAGGGACAGAAAATGCGCTTGCTGTTCGATACCCCTCTTCTAAACATGATTTTCCATCAAATGTAAGATTACAGGCTTATCAATTTATTGACAGCGTGTTTGATTTCGATCCTATGGTAGAAAAGCACTATTCTTACCTGGATAATCCGCAGTATTTAGAAAGAGTTAAACTATACGCCACCCAAAAGGACCAGAAAAGCATCGTTATGCTTGGGAATTCTATTACTGAACGCGGGCAATGGCCTGAAATATTGGGAAGAGCGGATGTTGCGAACAGAGGCATTGGAAGCGATATTACTGCGGGATATATTAATAGAATCAATTACGTCTTTAACCTCCATCCTGAAATATGTTTTATTGAAGGTGGGGTAAATGATCTGGCTCATTATATTGCTCAGGATACTATTATCCACAACCTGGGGATCCTGATTGATACTTTAAGAAGTAAAAAGATCATACCCGTACTAAATGCTGTAACTTTTGTTACAAGTGAATATAAAGCCTTTGATCCAGGAATTTTTAACGCCAGGATTGAAAAACTTAATGAAGCCATTAAACGACTGGCAGATAAAAAGAAAGTTGCATTCATCAACCTCAATCCTAAAATTTCAAGCAATGAATTGCTGGTAAAGAAATTCGCTGTTAAGGACGGAATCCACTATACAAGCACCGCTTATTTGGTCTTGGAAAATGAAATCATGAAGATATTGGCCAAGGAAGGCATTTGACCTTATTTAGTATTCAGGATTTTGTAGAATAAGAGGGGTTTAATAAAAAATTTGTAATATGGTGCAAAACGGTAGCTCAAGACGTGGTTTTTTAAAACAAAGTGCCATGGCCTCCTTCGGAATGGCGTTGACGGCGGGCATTCCAAAATTTATAAAGAGCGCGTCGGGCGCCTCGTTGAATGCGGAACTCCCCATCATTGATATTCACCAACATCTCCACTATGTGGGACGGTCGGATGAACAGTTACTGGCACATCAAAGGAAGATGGGTGCCGTTAAAACCGTACTTCTGCCGGCTGGAAGCCTGGCATACACTGCATCTACTCATTTCGGTGATACCAATGGCTTGCTGGCAGGTGCCTGGGGGAATAGGGCATGTTATGAATTTGCGCAAAAACATGCTAATTTTTATTTTGGCGCCTGTGAAGTCCCTGATCTTCCGGATGCTACCGAAGTATTGGAAAAATATTTAAAATTGGGAGCTAAAATTATCGGAGAGTTGAAATTTGGGATTGCCTGCGATTCCCCTGAGATGCAGAAGATCTATAGATTGGCGGACCAATATGATGTTCCTGTCTTAATGCATTGGCAATATAAAAAGTTCAACTATGGGTTTGATCGGTTCCATACAATGTTGGTAAAGTATCCGCGCGTCAAATTTATAGCACACTCCCAAACATGGTGGGCCAATATAAGCGGCAATTATGTTGATTGGTCTGATCTCTATCCAAAAGGGCCTGTAGCGCCTGGTGGCCTGACAGTGGAATACCTTAAAAAATATCCCAATCTCTATGGCGATCTATCTGCCGGCTCCGGCTATTTTGCACTGGCGCGGGATCAAAAGTTTACAGAGAGATTTTTAATTGATTTTCAGGATAAGTTGGTGTTTGGCAGTGATTGTACCGACTCGGTGGGCAGCGGTAAGACCTGCTATGGGTCCCGGACCATTAAACTCATTGAAAGTTTGGAAGCTGGTACCGAGGTAGAGAAAAAAATCCTGTATGGCAACGCCCAAAAGTTATTGAAAATTTAACGAGAAAACTAAAGGTATAACAGGAAATATTATGGAGGAAAGCAAAAAGAATACCCGACGCAGTTTTATTAAACAAAATGCAGTAGTGGGCGCCGGCCTGGCTATGGGAAGTGGTTTATCGCCAGTGCTGTTTAACACTGCCAAGAAGGCGAATTCAGGTGCGATTCCGGCTCTGTTAGGAGGGAGGTCGTTATTTAATACAGCTAATCCTCCTCATTGGCCTGAGTGGCCTCTGTGGATCCCTCAGACAGATGAAGCACAGGTGTTGAACGTCCTGAGAAGTGGAGTCTGGTCGAGGGCAAAAGTTGTTGATCAATTTGAAGCCGCTTTTGCAGACATCCTTGGAGCCAAAAAGTGCGTAACCACGGTTAATGGAACAAATGCTTTGATCTGTGCCTTAGTAAATTTAAATATCGGAGGTGGAGATGAAGTAATAGTGCCGCCTTATACTTTTATTGCAACCGTTCAGGCCATCCTTCAGGTAGGGGCAATGCCGGTATTTGTGGACATTAACCCTGAAACCTTCCAGATTGATGCCGATAAGATTGAAGAAAAAATCACAAATCGTACCAGGGCCATTTTACCTGTCCATATCGCCGGGTTACCGGCTGATATGGTCCGTATTATGAAAATTGCCCACAAGCATAATCTTGTTGTGGTAGAAGACGCCTGCCAGGCTCACCTGGCTGAGATCAACCACCAGAAGGTCGGTACTTTTGGTCATGCAGGATGTTTTAGTTTCCAAAATTCTAAGAATCTGCCCATTGGAGAAGGCGGTGCAATTGTAAGTAATGATGCATCCTTTGTTGATAAGTGTTACTCATATCATAACTATGGCATCGCGCATGGAAGCGTCATTGATGATATGGGTAAGGGTATTGTAATGTTGGGAACAAAATTGCGTCTTACGGAATATCAGGCGGCAATTGGTCTGGCTCAATTAAAACGGCTGGAAGAACAAACAGAAAAAAGGAATAAAAATGCTAAATATCTGAAGTCTCAGATAGAACTTATTGCCGGGATCATACCTTATAAGTTGACTCCGGGGGTTACCAGAGCTGCCTATCATTTATTTCCTTTCAGATATAAGAAGGAATATTTCAAAGGCTTAACCAGAAGTGCATTCCTTAAAGCTTTGAGAGCCGAAGGCGTACCTTGCTCTGCTGGTTATGATACCCTTAATGATAAACCATATTTAAAGAATGCTTTTCAAACAAAGAATTTCCGAAAACTATATGAGAAGCGTCAATTAGATTGGAATCTCTTTTTAGAAAGAAATAAATGTCCTGAAAATGATCTGATCTGTAAAGAAGAAGCGGTATGGTTTACGCAAAATATGCTTTTAGGAACCAGAATAGACATGGATTATATTGCATTGGCCATTCAGAAAGTATACAAACATTCGGAAGATTTGGTAAAGAATACTACCGCCTGATATTTAACTGATGACTTTTGAGGACTGCACAATATCTCATACATCATCACTCATTTTATACCATAAAGCAATGAAGAAACAAAAGAATACCCGGCGGGAGTTTATACGGATGGCCGCCATCTCAGGAGTAGGTATTGGCATGGCCGGCAGCGTGACGCCCCTGTTTGCCCAAAGTCATCAATCAAATGCCGGAATAGTTAATTTGCTGACGGATGGTACATCGGAAGCATCAGCGTTTGTGCCTCATCGTGCTGCCTCCTGGTGGTGTACCCTTGATGATATACTCTGGCCCCAGAAAAGCGTTATTGATAATATAAAACGCCGGGCCGAAGGCTTCGCAGCTGCAAAGATCGATACGGCGATCAATTTTGGGTTCCATGTCAGGTTCGATTTTTCTAACTATTTTGGCCAGTTGCATGGGTACTATGCCAATGTATGTGAAGAACTGCATAAGTATAATATCAGATTCCTGGATCACTATTCCTGTAACGACGTCGAGCGGCCCAGGGGAGAGAGTGAGATCAGGAAGCTGAACAGGGATCAGCGGCATCATGTTTTATTATATCCCGACCCTATAGCAGCCAAATTTGCACAATACGAAGGCCATTTCTTCCAGGATATTTGTGAAATAGATTTAAGGGACGGAAGTAGGGGATATGCCAGACAATACCAAATGGAAATGTTTTGCCATAACAATCCCGCTTTTCTGGACATGCATAAAAAATACCTGCAAAGGCACCTCCGGGAAATACCGGCCGATGGTTTTGAAATTGATGATATGTGCGATTATGCCGGGCTGACTACCTGCGGGTGTAAGTATTGCCGGGAAAGGTTTAAACGTGATTACGGGCATGAAATACCGGCCTTTGAAGATAAATCTTTCTGGGGGGAAACAGCCAATAAAAGCATGCTCTACTGGGGCAATTATGAAAATCCGGCATTCCGTGATTGGATAAGCATGAAGACCGATGTGATTGTCGATCATTTAAAAATGATCAAAAGCGTGATAGGGGATAGGCCGCTGATGACATGTTGTTCCAGCGCGGGTCCGATCGTTCTGAACGCGATTTCACTTAACCTGGAAAAAATGGCGCCCTACCTGAATTTTTTTATGCTTGAAAATACAGGCATAAATATTAAGAGCGTTTATTGGGTTGCCAAAGAACCTGAGGCTTTTCTTCAAAAGGATGCTGCAGCGAAAAGCGGAAATGCACCGGCCATGGCACTCAGTTATACGATATATGAAGAAGGCGGATATCTCGGATGGTGTCTGAGCCGTTTCTGGGGAGTAGCCAACTGGAGCAGTACCCTTGACCACAGGCTGGTCGAGGATCCAATAGATGCTGTGAAGATACAAGATATTATTAGTCCATACAATAACTGGGAAATACTGAACAGTAACCTAAATTACAGAGACGGGAAGGATTTGGTTGAAATCAGGTTAGTGAGCAATTTGTATTGCAGAGAAAATGGCTGGCGAAGGTCTGATGGACACGAACAATGGGACGCCGTAAAATCATGGGTGACACATGCGGTTAGCAACAACGTTGGTTACCGGATGTTACGTGCCGCGGAGCTTTCCGATCCGGTTGCATTATCTAAAGAAAATACCCCACTGGTCATCGATAGTGTGGGTTGCCTTTCCGATAGTCAGTTTAAAGCAATAAAGGCGTATCTGCAGGAGGGGGGCATCCTATGGCTTGCCTTGCCATTTGGCACCCATAATGAAAAAGGATTTAAACGGGAGGCACCGCTTTCGAAAGAATTACTGAAAGAGAAATATAAAAACCTTACAATCGTAAATTCCGCCGTTCAAGGTGACCCATTAAAAAAACTAATAGCTGATAATAAATTCCGGCCTGTCCTAACGCAACTGGCAGTTGACAGGAGATGGGCAGCCAGGATACGGTTTTATAAAGATAAACCGGTTATTCATTTTATGAATACCGCTCTTATCGCCATCCCGCATCCCACCCTGAAAGATATTTCCGGTACGCCTGTGCTAAAGGATATCAAATCAAAAATATCTGATAATCATCTTTCCTACCGGATAAATACAGAAAAAATACCGATTGATCATTTATCGGCAATGACACCCGAGCTTGGAGACCAGAAAATAAATGTGATCATTGATAAAACCGATAAAAAAATTACAAATATCAAAATCAATCTTAGCGGTGTTAAAATATATGCAATTGCACAATAAAACTATTGCAAATCTGTAAATCTGGGATGAGACTACCTCTTTGAAAAAAAATGCTCTGGCGACGGATATTTTTTTAAACACATGTATATATGAGGGTTCCATCAATGAATTTTTTGACTTCTTCAAAAAAAATGTTTGGAGGATTAAGAAATGCGTTATACATTTGGATCGGGTACGTACCCTGTTTTATGAAAGGTTCCCATCATTCGAGGTATATTCCGCTACGCAAAAATATAGAAGGTTTTTTTTGAAATATAAGAAAAACTTAATACCAGAGCAGAATAAGATACGTTGTCGTCACCCGGAATAAGAAAATATACAAATACAAAGACATTCGCAAGGCGGATCAACATTGGATAAGATGAAGAAAGTGCTCTATTTCCTGTTATTGTTTATTACATGCCGCGCGAGTGCACAGGAGGAAAGTTTCGTCGTTTATCAGGTTGACCCTTTAGTGAAGGTGTTAAAAGAACGGAATTATTTCAGAGACCAGACAGATACCATCCGGGTAGCCCGCGGAGAAACAGCCACTATTCAGTTGGTCATAAGAGCAAATAAGGATATTAACAGGCTTTCAGCCGATGTGGGGGATATTTCAGATAGGAGTTTTTCTTTACAACAGCATGAAATAAGGTGGGTGGGCTATGTAAAGGTAGGCAGGAAATATAAAAGTCCATCGAAAGATATTCTCCGTTCCGCTTCCGGTTATTTTCCTGACCCTTTATTTGACGATACGACCATGAGTATGCATCAAGGCGAAGTGGAGCCATTATGGATATCGGTACCTGTCCCCCTCAACGCTGCCCCGGGCGTATACAAAGGAACGGTAACCATATCAGGACGAGGAAGAAGGCGTGCAGCGCTTAAAAAGGTTTTTTATATAAGAGTATATCCTGTTTCGGTACCCCAAACATCGCTTTGGGTTACCAACTGGATGTCCTTTGCACCTGGCAACCTGGCGTATATGAATAACGGCAAACCCGTTGAGACTTTCAGCCCGCTCTATTGGAATCTACTGGGAAAATTTGCTGCCATTGCGGGTAGCCACGGGCAAAATATATACCGGATATACCCGGTTTGGCTGACCAGGTACATGTTTAATTCAAAAGGACAGTATCAATTTGATTTTTCCAATTTTGATAAAGAAGTGGAGCTATTTGAAAAAGAAGGAAAGTTGAAACGTATAGAAGGCGGCCATCTTGCATGGCGGTCGGGAAAATGGGCGGACCCCTATTTCGTGGAAGTCCCTGTAAAAGAAAAGAAAAGTACTGACTTGTCTTCTCCCGGTGCTTCAAACGCCATAGAAAGTAACGGGTTCCATTTTGTAAAACTGCCACTCTCAGATGCAAGAGCTAAAAGGTTT
>DASULB010000166.1:0-7463 GCA_036278455.1 Chitinophagaceae bacterium
ATGCGCCGTAACGGAATTCGCCACCGTCATTGTTTTCCTGCGGGAACACCGGGGAGGATTCATGTTTATCCACAATGAAAAGTCGCTCCACAAATTCGCGATCAAAGAACGGATGCTGGTGGAAGTCGCCAGGAGCATTGAGATCGCCTATGAACTTTGCGATCTCTTTACCGCTTATGATGTGGATATGGAAGTGCACGCGGACATCAACACCAACCCTCACTTCAAAAGCAATGAAGCCCTGCGCGAAGCAATGGGTTACATCCTCGGGATGGGTTTCGCCTTTAAGGCCAAACCCGACGCCTTCGCCAGCAGCAGCTGTGCCAACAAGATCGTCAATTAGCAACCGGCATCCTTTTAAGAATGCCGGTTACTTTTATCATCCCAACGGTCATGACCCTGCTATGCTTCCACCATATTAATGCCGTATGAACCCACCATGATCCATGCATGATCCCCAGCATGCCCCCCCGCATGAACCCCGCAGCCCAGCGACCCTCTCACTTTACCCTGATATCCACTCCTGCTGAATGCGCCCTGAAAGCAGGTGCGTAAAGACATTCCAGTGTACTCATGCCACCGCTGTAGGTACCCGTGTGGGTGATGTAAACAGGATAAGTAAATACATAAGTCCCCTTTGGCAGGTGCGAGAAATAAAAGTGCATGGCCGCGTCCGTCACGGTCGTGTAATAGCCTACTCCTGCACCCCACTGATACCCACTGAGCGTTTGCAAAGGTTCCATGCAGGAAGCGCGCACGTCTTTCAAATGCACGTAATCCATATCCCGTTGCACCTTCACCACCAGGCGCACCTGCGCTTTGCTCCCTACCTTCAGGGAGGTTCCCTCCGTCACCGGGACCAGTTTGGGGCCTTCAGGGGTGGTTTTCTCCAAAGACACTTCCCGGGTAACATCCAGTTCATTGCCACTATTTTTCAGCTTGTCCATATTTTCAAAGTACTGAAAATAAAGCGCGCCCCAGGTCGGCTGGCCTTCCGCAGCACCCCTTACCCGCACCTGGACATTGCCCATGGCGGGGGTGATGTCCTTTCCGGGGATATAGGTCTGCAGATATTGCACAGGGATTTCCCCGCCACGGTGAAGGGCAAAACTTTTCTCTCCTGTTTTAATATTTATTTCCGGTGAGGTTTCCGTCCACTTGCTACCCGACAGCAGCAGGGCGTAAATGGCATCGGCCGTAGCCGGGGCCGTCGCCCAATGCTGCGCCTGTTTTTGGGTCAACAGCCAGGCACAGAGGTCGCTGACGATCTTATTGCCAGGATCGATCTCTTCAAAGGCCTCTATGCAGAGGGCCTGCGCTTCAAGCGGTGCCTCGTACCACAGGTACCCCCGGTGACTGTCTTTCCAATGCGTGCCTTTCACCGGATCGACAATGGCCGTCTCGGTCAGTGATCTCAGAATCGCCTTGGCTGTGGACGCATCACCCGCGCGCCGCAGCACGAGTGCCAGCATGGCCTGCATATAAGGCGTTTGCTTCAACCATTGTTTTTTAGCCAGTCCCCGGTAAAAATCATAGGCCGTTTTGACGGAGTCGGCCATTTCCACATCGGGAAAGAAGCTGCGCATATAGAGGTACTGGATATCCGCCGGATGCAGCGACGGATCTTTCAGTTTCCCGCGCAACAGCTCCTCATAAGTTGCCTTCATGCGACTGTCCAGGTAAGGCACCGCCCTGCCGACCACACGGGTCAAAGCATCCTTTTGTGCTGTCGGCCAGGCATTCAGCTGCTTCAGATGGCCAATGCCGGTCAGGATCTTCTGGGTGATGTAGCGGTCGTCGGGCATGTCTTTAAACCAGCTGAAACCACCGTTGGAAAGCTGCATCGCTTCCAGCTTGCTCATGGCAGCCCTCATGCGGTCTTTGTTCTGCTTTCCATTAAACCAACGGGCGACGGCGCCCTTTTGGGCGCTTTCATCCAGAGCCGCCTGCACCCAGGGCGTTTCCTGTAAAAGGACCGTTTTCAACGATTCGTTTTCCTGCAAGGGGCTTTTCACCATGGCGGAATCCGCACCCAGCCATTTTTGCATGATCTCCTGAAAATGGGGGATGTGTCCGGCGATAAAGCCGCTCAGCACATTGGCGTAAAAGCGGTTATACAACGCATCTGAGCTCTTTTGATCATTTTCATCCAGGAAAGGCAGCGCCTGCACCGCGTACCATACCGGGTTCCCGGTATATTCTATGGTAAGGCCCTGTGGCTGCAGGGTGGAAGAATTTTTCATTTTTTCTATCGCATCAAAGTTCAATTTGTGATCGCCGTTTCCCCTGAAATGCAGCGGCAGGCTTTCGGTCACCAGGGCGCGGTTGGTCAGCACCGGCAAGGCGTTTTGTTCCCCGTCGCTGTAACTTCCGGCAGTAGCCATTACCTTATACTGCAAAACGCCTGCATAACCCCCAGGAACGGTCATATCCCATTTTACCACGGTGCTTCCGCCCGTCCGGACTTTGAAATCATGAGTGGTCCGCTTATTATTAAACAGCGCATCAACGGTTTTCCCCGTAGCGGCGTCGGTCAGTTCCAGCGTAGCCTCCCCCTGTAAATCCTCGTTGCTGAGGTTGCTCAACTTGGCGCTGAATACCAGCTGGTCCCCCTGCCTGACAAAGCGCGGCGCACCCGCCTGGATCATCATTGGCTTCCGGGTGATGACCTCCTTATCGGAAAATGCGTACTGCATGTCGCGGGTATGGGCCAGGAGCATCAGCTTCCATCTGGTAAGCGCCTCGGGCATGGTAAAAGAAAAGATCACATGGCCGCTGTCGTCGGTATTTAACTGCGGCATGAAAAAAGCCGTTTCATTAAAGTTCTTTCTTACAGGAGCGATTGGGGTCCCCTGGTCACCAGGCACTTCTCCGGCCGTATCCTCAGCGTACCCGACGACATTAGCTTCTTTTGCCATCGGTGCTGCACCGGACTGCCGCATGCTGATGAAGTTAAACACCCTCGAGACGCGCGGCATGGGAGGATAACGCCGGCTGAGTGGTTCGTACCCGAACCACTTCAGCGAAGGATACACCTGTTCATACGCCGGGTAAACGGGGGGCTTCGGTTGATAGACCGAACCGGAAGATACATCGTTAAAGCCCTCCGTACCCTGCCAGGCGATCTTTCCGGAGAGCTTCGGATACAGGCTATTAAATGACGGCCAGTTGTGTTGCCGGAAAGCATCCAGGGAGGCGTCATACATGGATGCCAGCAACTCCGCCGATACCGCCTCTCCACCGGTACCGGTGATCTTCACGCGCCATGATTCATGGGCGCCCGGCAACAGCTTATCCCTGAAAGTCTCATATTGGATATGAAGTTGTTTGTTCTTCCATGGGACATCGACGCGCAGATCCTGCTTGTATACCCGGTTATACCGTACGGTGACGTAATGGCTGATCATGCCGCCGTGATCCGTATTGTCTATCCTTACCTGCTGAGAACCTACGCCATTTTGTAAGGATACTTCCAATGGTGTTTCGGTTTTCCCCAGTCGTTCATCCTGGCGGAAGATGTGCGCCGCCTGCCCTGACCCGAGGATCCAGGAAACGGTTTCCCCTGGCTGCGCTTCGAGCGCCGCTTTGCTGAGCCACAGGGGGTCCGTAAAGGCAGGGGCTTTCATCCCCGGATCATAGACCTCTACATATTTGGTGGTGGTAACCGTTTTTCCATAACGGTCCTTTGCCTTGGCTTCCAGAGCGTACCAGCCCGGCTGCGTTTTTTTCAACAAAAGGGTGATTACCCCACCGGGCGAGGTTTCCAGGTCCAAGGTTACCGCGGCCGGTTTTCTTTCCCAGGTTTCCGGATCACTTTCATTTCCATATTCATCATGAGGGAAGCTGGCGTGATACACCTTTTGGTCCATAATGTATTGATCAGGCCTGTCCCAATAACGTGGCCGGATATAGGTTGTGGGTGCGGATAAAGGATACAGGCTGACCGTGGCGTTCACGGCAGTGAATCTCCCCGACAGGTCGGTGCTCTTAAGATGAACGGTGTCCAATCCGCCCTGGCTGACCTTATCCGCCACATCCAGCTGCAATTCTAGGCTTTTGTATCCCAGGGGCAGCGCGTAAGTGAAACTATGGCTCTCCCCGCCAATATCTGTCACCTTCGCGGAAATCGTGTAAACAAATACCGGTTGCAGTGCGCTGTCGGCCCCCTCATCGGGCAGGGCCTGAAATCTTACGCTGAATCTTCCCTTAGCGTCCGTTGTAGTAACACCCTGGGCAATCGTGGCTGTTTCCTGACGCGGATAAACGACCATCTTTCTCTGCCCCGGGTAATAGGGAAAACGGATGCGTGTATGCCTGGTCACCTTATAATCGACCGTAGCGCCGTCAATCACCGCCTGGCTGTACGCGATCGCTTCTCCCTGAATATCGACCGTGTCGCCCAGACGATAAGGATGGGCCGCGCTGTCCCATTTCATGTAGAAGGTGGGACGCTTATAGTCCTCAACGGAAAAATAGGCATTTGCATGATCTTCGGGGACCGACAGGTGCATCTGACCGTTCAGTGATCCCGACGGCAATACAAAGCTGCCTGCATAGGAGCCGAATTCATTGCTGGTAAGCCTTAGGGAATCCGCCTGCTGGCCGTTGGCATCTATCAGAAAGATCTGCACCGCTTTATCTTTAATTACCCTGCTTTCACGGGTATGGGGTGAAAAGCCAAGGGTGATCCCTTTAAAAAAGAGCGTCTGGCCCGGACGATAAATGGAACGGTCCGTAAAAAGGTAGCTTTTTTCGGTGAGGGTATCAGTCTGTGCATCACCGGAGCTGACCATGGGGATGTACCTGTGCCTTCCGGTAAAAATCTGATCCCCTTTAAAAGTTACCTCCGGCATCAGATTTCGGTATTGCGTGCTGTCCGCTTCGGCCCGGAAGTATCCATGGCGATCTGTTTTGTACGACCCTGTCTGCTTTAATTCCTGTTTGCGCGAAGCCGCGTTATATTGCCCTTTCCAAAGGCGAACGGTGGCACCGGCCAGGGGCTTCCCTGTTTCCCGGTCCAGCACCAGAAAATCCCCTGCGTCATTATCCACACAGCTGATCCCTGAGACATAAAACACGACGCTCTCAACGGGGTATTTACCCTGTGAAAAATCTTTGTCGCCCGAAAGCATAAGCGCATACCGGCCCGGGGGGAGACCGTCCACCTTCATTTCCGCCTCATGACGCTGGTAATCGCCGGGGTCAGGAAAATCCTGCTGCCAGTGCTTAAAGACCTTCCGGCCCAGAAGATCTTTCAGGGTAAGATGACCCACCCCATAAACCGCCTTTGGATCCCCGGGCAATTTTACGATCCTGAACCAGACATGGGGGGCGTTTTTGTAGCTCACCAGGACACGAAACGGCTTTTCGGGCACATTTACAGCTTCAATCCTCATCGACAGGTCAGGACTCAGAATAGAAGCCTTCAGCTGCCGGCAAGACAGGCTTCCGGCGGTAACCGGCGACGCCGGCACCCGGCGGCATATCTCCAGGGCTTTCCTGAGCGCAAACTGGTTTTGCGGATGCGTAAAGGCGTCGTAGCCGGATCCCTGGTCAACATACCACCTGGCCAGCAAAGCGGAAGCCTGGGCCGTGGCGGCGGGTCCGGCGTTTTGGGCAATGATATGGGTCAGTGCGCGGGTATATAAGCTGTCCTTGTCCGCCACCACCGCTTTACGGTAAACAAATTCAAGGCGCGACAGATCCACTTCCATCAGGGCAGCGGAATTTCCATCAGCCAGGTGAAAGCGGATGAGCTGCTGGTAAAGCTGTAAGGCCCGGAGCGGCAACGAGGTGGAATCCCGGTAGGAGAAACGTGTCTCCGAAAACGCCTTTGCGGGATCAAAAGCGGCGGGCTGATCGATGACAAACTGTTCGGCCGGCCTGATGACGTTCTGCTCTTCGCCGGTAAAGTAATCCAACGCCCGGTGGGCAAGCAGATCATACAGGGTGGGTTGCAACGCCAGTGTGTTTTTGCCGGTATCCACAACGACCTGCAGGTTTTTCAGCGCTATTTTTTTTAGGGCATCCGCATCCTCCAGGGAAGCTTCATACGCCGAAGTGATCCGCTTATAAAAATGAGAAAGGCTCCAGGTGGTAACATCATTTTCGTCTTCTGAGGCTGAGGTGATCCGCTGGTACAGGGTATAACGGTTGGACTGCGCATAACTACGGTACATCTGCGCCAGCATGCTTTGCAGGATGGCTTTAGGGATGCCGGTGGCCCTGTCTGCAAGCGAATCCACCTCCCGGATATTAGTAACATTCGCCTGTTCCTCGATCTTTGAGCGGTATTTGAGCTCGTAGATCAGCGCTTTGAGCTGTTGCTGGTCATAATGGTGCCTGACGGCATCCGTGTATATCTTTTTGACGGCTGTCCATGCAGTGCGATAGAGCCCTTTCTTTTCAAGGACCTCTACTTTTTTCCACTCCTTTTCCTGACCGGACAGCTGTTGCGCCGATCCGTTTTTTTGCATAAAGAACAGGGATAAGAGTAAGAGAAGGATAGCCTTTTTCATAAGATTAACCATAGTAATAAGACTTAAATAGGGGATAATATGAGTAAAACAGGAGGAAATTTAAGCAAATTTTCGATATTGACGGGATGCGGGAAACACCAAAATCCATAAACCAGGCGCATTAAAACGGCTCATTTTAAACCTTTTCATATAACCATCGTCTAACTGGGGAAGCAACCTTATCGGAAAACCGGTAGGTTCGGTGAACCGGCAATATTGCAAAAAATAAAAAAAGGTATTACTTTGGCGCCCGAAAACAGCATGATATCCCCATGACCATCCTGAAACGCGTCTCAGTACAAAATTTTTATATATTAACCTTGATTTCAACCTAGAGTTAGCGCCTAACAGAGCGCTATTGCATCGCATCGCCATTTACACATAGGACAAACAGGCATGCGTAACCCTCCTGCTCAAACAGGAGGGTTTTTTTGTCCTTGCATGGAAAAAATATTATCCGGCAAATGCTTTACCGGGAGAATGAGTGAGAGAGGGTTAAAGCAGGGCCTATTGCATGGCTCAGTTCTTCAATACCTGGGCCATTGTTTTGCCAATGTCGGCGGGGCTGTCAACAACATGGATGCCGCACGCCCGCATGATCTTCATTTTAGCGGCTGCTGTATCATCTTTACCACCGATGATCGCGCCCGCGTGACCCATGCGGCGGCCCGCAGGGGCTGTTTGTCCTGCGATAAAGCCCACCACGGGTTTCTTATTGTTTTCTTTGACCCATGCGGCGGCCTCAGCTTCCATATTACCGCCGATTTCACCGATCATGATGATCCCCTCGGTATCGGGATCATTCATCAACAGTTCCACTGCTTCTTTCGTAGTGGTGCCGATGATGGGATCACCACCGATGCCAATGGCGGTGGAGACGCCTAAACCGGCTTTCACCGCCTGATCAGCGGCTTCATAAGTAAGGGTTCCGGATTTTGAAACAAT